>WRII01000023.1 GCA_009782825.1 Peptococcaceae bacterium | reverse complement strand
GAAGCCAGTTCACGAGTGAAGAGTATGTCAATTTGTTGGCTGAAAACGGCATCAGGCAGAGTATGGATGGGAAGGCGCGATGGGTAGATAATGTCAGAATTGAGAGATGGTTAACGTGAAACCAAGCAGTCGAGGATACCCACTTAAAAAAGGACAGACTACCCCCTTGGAGCATGAGGCAAAATTTTAAGCCGTATCAGAGAATTTGATATCAGAGAGATTGATGATACCATTGGCAACAAGCAACTTCGCAGCTCTTCGGATATCCCTCTTCAATTGCTTTTCCTGAAATTCCGGCGTCATATCTATTTGGGGCAAATCACAAGGATTCCAAACCTCCCCAGTAGACAACATATGATAAATCGCTGTCAAAATCATGCGAGCGATAGCGATAGCGATAATGCCTCGTTTCTTGCCACGGCGACGCTTGATGCGTTCATACTTGATTCCGTAGTAAGGATTTTTCAGATCTTTGACAGCCGCATGAGCCACCTCGACCAACGCCGGTTTCAAGTAGACGCCTGCACGGGTGATGCGTACCGACTTCTTCTTTCCAGCCGATTGATTGTTGCTGGGTGTAAGCCCACCCCAGCTGCACAAGCGCTTGGCTGAACCGAATTGCGACATATCATCACCGATCTCAGCCAGGATCGAGATAGCGGAACGCTCTTTGATACCTGGAATCGTACAAAGAAGCTGAATCGCTGCTTTGTACGGAGCGGCAAGCGCCTCAATACTGCTTTCCAATATACTGATGTGATTCACCAGGAAATCATAGTGGTCACGGATCAAGCGCGCCCTGGCCTTCTGAGCCTCAGTCATTTGAAATCCCTCAATGGATTCAACTACAGATTCCGCCTTGTTTTTTAAGGTACCACGTAGTAAGCTAACACAATAATCAGGGTCAAAAGTGTCCGAGTTTGTGATGTAGTCCGTGATGTTAGAGGCGGAAACGCCAAACATGTCGGAAACGACAGCATCAAGAGCCACATTGCAGACCGTGAACACATTTTGATAGCGGTTCTTTTCACTGGATTTGGCATTCACCATTTTGAAAAGATACCGCGTGTACTCCCGCAGAATGCGGAAAGGTTTGCTGGGCATAAAACTGCCGGGAACCAGGCCAATACGGAACAGGTTGCCGATCCATTTAGAATCCTTCTCGTCGTCCTTGTACCCCTTAACAGCCCGGACCCATTTGGGGTTTGCCACGGTGACGTTGATGGAATCCTCAAGTAAATTGAGCACGGGAATATAATACTTCCCGGTGGACTCCATGCAAACATCCCGGCAGTTGTTCTCCAGCAGCCACTTTTTGAAGGCGAGGATTTGCTTGTTGAAAGTGGAAAAACGTTTCTTTTGGTAGTGAGGCATGATTCCATCGGTAGTGGTGATGATGGTGGCGACAAAAAACGCCTTATGCACATCAACGCCGCAACAGATGGGATAAACGACTTTCAATGGATACCCTCCTTCCAATTTGATATAGGTAGGGAAGAAAGGCATTGACTGAACCGCCACACATTCAACTAATCGTTAAAACAATGATTAACGTGCGGGTTCGAGACTCCACTCATTTGTGCTTGACAGGCGGCTCTTACACTGGTTTATATACTGCTTTCTATCCATGGAAGATAGTCTGCAACTCAACCTACCGTGCTCTGTAGTTGTCTTTCTTCCTTGGAAGAATTGTAACATTCTGAGCAGGCAAGAGAAAATTCTCGGTGATAGTTGGTGCCCCGGTTTCATTCCCCATTTGTATCGCCGTGAATGCGGCAGAATGTGAGGTTTATATGTCAGTAAATAGTGTGAATCCAAATGCATTATTTGGTGGCACATGGGTTGCATGGGGTACTGGTAGAGTGCCTGTAGGAATAGATACATCACAAACTGAATTTAATACAATTGAAAAGACTGGTGGTCATAAATCATTACAAGCCCATAATCACAGAATAGGTTATAGATTAACAAATACTCAACCGGGTTCTTCGATGTGGGTTGTTGATCCAGGAACAATTGAAAATTGGAATGGTGGTGTTATTGAAAGCACAGGTGGTGGTAATGCTCAAAATTTACAACCATATATAACTTGCTATATGTGGAAACGTACAGCATAAAAAAGGAGGGGAAGATGAAAACAATATTCTCATCTGGGCGACTTTATTCCTGATGATGATGCGCCGGCGCCTTCGGAAGCGGCTTCTTTTCAGTTGCTGAAAGAGCAGCTTGAGGAAGTGCTGGAGTCTCTGACGCCTCGGGAGGAGAAGGTTTTGCGTTTGCGGTTTGGCATCAATGACGGCCGTCCACGGACGCTGGAGGAAGTGGGGAAGGAATTTGGCGTAACCCGGGAAAGGATTCGCCAGATTGAAGCCAAGGCTTTGCGCAAGCTGCGTCACCCCAGCCGGAGCCGGAAGCTGAAGGATTATTTGGAGTGAAAATTTCTTGGCGTAAAACTTGACCGGTTATAAGGTTTTGAGTATAATAGAGTCCGTGAGTGTTCCTCGATAGCTCAATGGTAGAGCGCCCGGCTGTTAACCGGTAGGTTGTAGGTTCGAGTCCTACTCGAGGAGCCATTTTATACGTTCACTCGTTAAAAAACGCGTTTTTTAAACGTGGGCCTATAGCTCAGCGGTAGAGCCGCCGGCTCATAACCGGTTGGTCCCTGGTTCGATCCCAGGTGGGCCCACCATTATCCTCATTAGTCGAACCAGCAATGTCTGGTTTACCACTTTTAATAAGAGTCAATTCAGATTGAGCAAGCGCGCCTTGCTCTTTTGCAATGTTGTAACCTAAATCCCGCAAGAAATTACCATATCCAAAAGGCGCAATAACCCCAAAGATATGAGTTTCCAAGATGTCAGTCGAGTTTTTCGTGAAGTCCGTAGTCATTACCAGAAAATATCCCATTGCCCGCGTATAAGCGTCGATGGCTTCATGATTAGCTTCAACACTTCGGACAACATCGTCAGCGTCCTTCTAGTTTCACTGTGGAAAGTGAACTCCAGTCAATAGGGGTGACATTTTCAAGAGATAATTAGCACAGATAGGGGGGTGACATTTTTACAGATTCATTGATAGTTTCCTCTCCAGATTCAAAAATGTTTCCGAGGTCTGGAAAAATTACTGCCTAAGTTTACTTGACTGACATGTCTGAATGGTTTACATTGAATGGCTTATCAAAATAACATATAATGTTGGGAGTACTGGCAGAGACTGTTGTCAACTACATGTTTGAGCTTGATGACATTAGTCCCCCTGGTGAAAGCGACAATACACTCTCAAATCGGATAAGAATACTAAAACATGAAGGGATGCTTCCATGCGAAATCGATGATATCCTTTATGCTCTTCGCACCAAACGCAACATAGCTGTGCATGAGGGTTATGATTCTGTTGAAGATTGCCAAACCTTGCTGGAAATGGGTTTGCTGTACTGAAGGATAGCGAAAATGGATGTGGAATCTTGGGCTTATACATGAAAAACCAATTACTTCAATGGGGTTCGACGCCCGCATTTGCCTTACTTGGGGCAATAGAAAAGGAGGTAATCCAACATGTCAACACTTAACCAACTTCTCATCGCAGAGGCAACCGAATATGAATTCAAGTCCGCTGTCGAAGTAAACAAACCACGCAGTTGGCTAAAGACCGTGAGTGCGTTTGCTAATGGTGTGGGCGGTAGTATATATTTTGGAGTCTCCGATGACGGCATAGTGGTCGGGCTTGATAACACGCAACAAGCCGCAGAACAAATTAGCGAACTCGTTAAAATACGTATAGAACCTGCTATCAAGAATATTATACTTGAACCTCTCCGTACAGAGGAGAAAGACATACTGCGTGTGCAAATTTCGAGTGGAGCGAATACGCCCTACTATTACACTGGAGACGGAAATAAAGTTGCCTATTATCGTGTTGGCAATGAGTCTGTTTCCGCACCTGCCGCAATACTCAACGAACTGGTGCTAAAAGGGTTACACCAGACATTTGATGCCATCGAAACAAAACATCGTTTTTCTGATTACAGCTACACGCTTTTTGAGGCGACGTATAATCAAAAGACCAGCAACGCTGTTGATAAACCTAGGGATTACCACTCGTTTGGTATGCTCACCAAAAACGATAATTTGACCTTTGTCGGGGCGTTGTTCGCCGACCAATGCCCAATATACCAATCACGAGTATTTTGCACACGATGGAACGGATTAAAAAAAGGCGGTCTGTATATTGATGCACTCGATAACGATGAATTCCAAGGCAGTGCCATATCCTTGCTAAACGATTCACTGAAGTTTGTGCGACATAATTCGTCAGTCAAATGGAAAAAGACCGGAACCGGCAGAATTGATCTCCCTGATTATCCTTTGGGGGCTGTCCATGAGGCTTTAGTGAATGCTCTTGTCCATCGTGACTATATGATTCAAGGTAGCGAAATACATGTCGATATGTACGATGATCGTCTTGATATAGTATCACCAGGCGGCATGCCTGATGGTAAACGTATTCAAGACTTGAACATTGACGATATACCGTCGATTCGCCGCAACCCCTTGATTTGCGATATTTTCAGTCGATTAAAACTGATGGAGCGACGCGGAAGTGGGTTGCGAAAAATAATTGATGAGTATCCTATAGAGGCCGCGCCGGTTTTCCGTTCAACGGAGCAGTCTTTTGTGGTAACACTAAAAAATTTGAGTTATAGAAATATTTCTATGCCAAATGGCATAGATGGCATAGAAAATGGCATAGAAGATGACATAGATAATGACACTAAAAAAAACACCGATGCTGTTTTGAACGCCATTCGAGCCAATCCCCATATAACACATAATAAACTCTCTGCTGATACTGGCTTTTCTGTGCGCACAATTGCGCGCGAACTAAAACGCTTACGTGATGCAGGTGTAATCAGCCGGATCGGCTCTGACAGGTCTGGCTACTGGAAAATCATCACACGATAGCAATTTGCCTGAGTTATTCCGACACTAGAAGAATAGGCACATCATTTTTGGCGGAGGCAAAACATGAAGATTTTAACAAAAGACATGACACAGTACTTTAAAACAGCCCTTGCATCTCAAACCATGCGGGAAATCGATTTTAAGGGAGGCCGATTCTGGGAAATCCCTTTCGAAAGCCTCGAAAAAGGAAAAATTAGCAAAGAAACAGCCGGTGAATTCCTTAAGCACATCAATAAGAGTCGGAGGCTTGATCATACCACCAAGAATCGGGAAGAGGATAAAACATCTGAAAAAGCACTTTTCTGCCTCAAAACTATCAGGATATCATATACAGAGACAGTCCAAGACAACAGCAAAGCCGGTGAATTGACAGGGGTATTCTTTCTTCCGGCAATGCTTGACAGTAAAGGTTTACTTGCAGCCCCGGACAGCAATTCATTCCCTTGGATACCCCGCACTTTTCTGGAGCCCATGACAGAGCCGCAGATATCAATCGGGAAAGTTTCTGACTTGGATCGGTTCCTGGGAGAATGGATATCCCAACGCAAGCAGATTGAATCTTGGAATGATTATTACAGTTACGCTAAAAGACTTTATGAGGCAGTATTCCGCACACCATTTAATAGGGCACTACTCAATACGGATTCGCAAATGATCGGGTTTGAAGGATACTGCTATCTCTTCGCTGATGACATAGTTAACGCATCATTTCACATAATGGATCTCTATAAATCTTTGCATGAAACAATACCTGATTCAAAACTTTACGAACAATTTCTCAACCAGGAGATCGAACCGGCACAGCCGCTCATCCCTCTTGATGATACAAACAGTATGATGCGCCATGTTGGGCAAATGAATGGAGAATACCCACTTTCGGATTCTCAGCGGGAAGCCCTTAATCAATTTGAAGTCATGAAAGAAGGGGAGATTCTCGCGGTAAGCGGTCCGCCCGGCACCGGTAAAACGACGCTGATTCAGTCAATTGTGGCGAATATGTATGTTCGCCATGCCCTTAACGAGGACAGAGCGCCTATTATAATTGCCACATCAACCAACAATCAAGAATCCCCATACACGTAGCGGGAGGTTGGGCTCGCTCCTTTGCTATATTGTAATAGATTATGAGCTTGTCTTCGTACAAGTAGTATGATAGCGCTGATAATGACGGTTTGAGATTCAGGATTAAAAAAATGATTAACTGTTTGCAGGGATATCATTCAAACGAAATCCATGTATGAAGATATAAATTGTACAACCTGGTTTGACTAATGCACAAATGGGCCCACCAAAATGCTGCTGCTGAAACCCTGCCTGAAAGTGGTTGGTAAGGCTTGGTTTTTATGCGTATAAAACAATATGGTGGGCTGGTATTTGGCTGGGAGGTTCTTGGGCCGTTAGGGACTGACAAGGGGATACCGTCCTGGGACGGCGTTACCCTAATATTTTATTTACATGGTTTTTTATGCTTAGCAAGAAACCTCCTGGCCTTTGACACCCCGAAAAGCCCGGCGAAGCTTATAACAGGGAATAACCAGCGTTTAGAGCGTTTCTGCTTACGGCTCTTTTTGCGGCCTTTATCCCGATCTTTATCACTGTTCTTTTTGTGTTGAATCTGGCCTTGGTTTTGAATCTGGCCTTGGTTTTGAATCTGGTTTTGGTTTTGAATCTGGTTTTGAATCTGGGTTTGGCCTTGGACTTGGACTTGGCCTTGAATCTGGCCCTGATTTTGGTCATGACTCTTGTTATTGCTTTCGTTATGCTTTCTATGAAAATCCTTATCGCTGTCACGGCTTTTGTCGTAATCTCTTTTCTGGTTTTCTTTCGGGTTTTCTTTCAGGTCTTCTTTCAGGTCTTCTTTCTCGTTCTCTTTCTGGTTTTCTGTCATATAGTTTTTATGACCTTTTCCGTGATCCGATTTATGAGGCTGAGCCTGAGGCTGATCCTGAGCCTGAGTTTGAGGCTGAGTCTGGACCTGAGTCTGGGGCTGTTTGCTAAACAGAAGAGATAGATAGAGCATTTTCTCACATTCCTTTCCCTATTCCGGTTATAACAATATATGGCATTTGCGAAAAAATGATCATTGACCCATTATCAATTATATGAGGTACAGTCCCTTAGCTATCATACGGAGGAATCAGTTCCGTCGGCTCATAAGAATCATTCAGGGCAACATTCAGCACAGCCCCAAACAACAGGATCGCTGCCGCCCAATAAAGCCAGAGCAGAAGCAGCATGATCCCAGCCAAACTGCCGTAGATAACAGAATAAGTGTTGGCGAAGCTTACATAAGTCGAAAAACCCAAGGAGAGAACAATCCATCCCCCGGCGCTCAGAAGGACGCCAGGGATAAGGTGGCGCAGAGGATAATGCCGGCCGGTCACAAACTTGTTCAGCATCAGAAAAACGGCAGCCAACAGCAGCAATTCAAGGAAATGGCGGATATATTGCCAGAGGAATCCAGTAATATGGTCAGGGCCAAAAGAAGCGAACAGGTACTGGGCGATGCTTTCTCCCATGACGCCCGAAAGGAAGGAAAAGATAAGAGCAGCGATAAGAAAAAAATAGAAAATGACAGCAAGAGCCTTGAGTTTGAGAGGGTTGTGGAGTGGGGTCTGGTAAATACGATGAAGACCGCGCAAAATGGCCTCAATTCCTCTTGACGCAGCCCAAATCGTGGTCAGGGTGCTGATGGAAATCACAGCCACATTGCGTTGGCGTACCATATCTTCTATAATATTTGTAATAGTATCGGAAAAATTGTGGGGAAAGAGGGAACTGAGACGAGTTATGACATCGGTGCTGAGGGAGAAATAGGAGAGTATATTTAACGCGGAAAGCAGGAGAGGAAAAAAAGACAATACGGCATAGTAGGTGATCTGTCCTCCTAAGGGGAAAAGATCAGAAGAGCGGATAATATTTAGAAAATTTGTTAAAAATAACCTTGCGCTCTTAACTTTGCTCATACTTCCACTCTCACACCTTACACCCTCTCACTTTTTAAAGAAGATTCGTTATAGTGATGAATGTGTCGCTGCGCACTTCTTCTAAGTAACTCTTTAAGGAAACCAGTTCCGACAGAGACGACAGCTGATCCTGCATCTGGATAGACACATGCATGCGTTCGGCAAGAATCTCGATTTCGTTGAGCATGCGTTGGTTGATGAGTATGGTGATCCAGGAACGCGATGACATCACGGAATTTTTGATGGAGTCACTCTTGAACTGAGCATTTTCCCAATCGTTGGCCATAATAGCGTTCTGAGTTTCCCTTAAGGTTTCCAGTTGGGTAACGCAGAAAGAATCAATGGCATGGGTTCCGATCCACGCCACGCCAATGGTGAAGATGAGAACTGCTAAAATGATAAAATTCGTGCGCATGTGACAACCTCCGCAGAAAAGAGTACAATGGAACTATAAGAAGAAAGGGGGAACAAGAACACTACTTTTCCTTGATTTGAACAAAGAGGTTTTTGTCCATATCGCTGCAGGCGATAAAAACATCTTCAATCCGTTCAATTCCATGGGATTTCAGATTCTTTTTCAGCCAGTTGGTTTCCAGGCCAAGACGGCGCAGGTTTTGTTTCTGGATCTGTCCGTCCATGATCAATGCCAGAGGGATTTCGCCGTCTTTGGGAGACAGATTGTGATCCTCGGGGGTGGCCGAACGTTTCGCGGACTTGAGCACGATGCTCAGTTCACCGTTGGTTTCCAGCACAGCATGTTCGATGTCACCAATAAAAAAAACGTCTTTCGCGCGAAGCTGTTCAAAGAGATCACTGAGAGTGTAGCCTTGCTGCTTCACAGTTTTCTCAAGAACGACACCTTTATGGATGACCAAGGCGGGCAAGCCTGAGACAATATTTCGGATCCGGTGACTTTTCATCGTCAGCTGGCTTGTGCACAGGCCGGCGACCAGAAGAACAAGAACAGGGAGAAGCCCGGACATAAGGGGGACGCCAATATCCTGACTGGGAATGGTCGCCAATTCTGCGATCATAAGGACGACGACGAGTTCAAAGGGTTGAAGCTGGCCGATTTGCCGCTTTCCCATGACCCGAAGAACGACAATAATAATTATGTAGAGAATGAGAGTTCGCAAAATGCTAATGTACATTGAAGTCCTCCTCATGAGGCCATCCGAATTCCGTCTTATTATTAGCTTGACTCTCGTTAGGTTATACTTACTAATTTAAAAAAGTTTAGGAGGAACAACAGTGTTTGACAACGACATTTTAGTGGCAGGTGCGGATCCGGGGTTTGGAGCCATCAAGTTGGATGTGGGGGATGCGAAGGTTTTGTTCCCGGCTGTTATCAGCACTGGCAGTGAGCGTGTTTTTTCGACTTTGGGGCATACTGAGCAGGAAGGGGATGAGCTTGACAAGCAGATTGCGTCTTTGGATGTTATTGTCAGAAACAATACGTCCGGGGTCGAACGGCATTATTTTATGGGCGCCTTGGCCCAAAGCTTAAACCCCAAGGAATCCCATTATTGCTGGGATGAAGACAAATCTACCGATGAGGAAGCGATGGCTCTTCTGCTGGTGGGAATCGCGCTGGCTCAAAAATATCCGAAGGTTAATGTGTACTTAGGGACCGGCGTTCCAGTCAAGTATTACGCGGCGCTGAAAGACAAATACGAGGCTGAACTGAAAGGATCTTTTTCTGTTGTATTCATGTCAGGTCCCCTCAAAGGGCAGAGCCGCAGCATGAATATTCTTCGGTCACGTATTCTGCCTCAGAGCTATGGCGTCTACATCCGGGAAACCTTGACGGAGGATGGCGACCCTGTGAATGACAAACTTTTTAGCGGCTATGTGATTGTTATTGACCCGGGCTTTAGAACAACGGACATTGCCACCTTTCATGATGGCATTATGCTGGATCCTCCCAACTCCTTCAGTATGGAGAGAGGGCTGCAGTGGGCTTACGCCACTGTGGCGGAAAAACTCAAGGATATGACCAAAGAGCAGACAAATCCTATTGAAACGGATGACAAAGAGCTCGATAAAATCTTCCGTGTCAATGGCGGATACTACCCTTGGAACAACGGCGCCATCAACTTGAATCCTATTCTGCGCAATCAGCTGATTCTGCTGGCCACCGATATTTCCCGTGAAGTGATGAAAACCTTGAAACCTCTGGCCGGACGGATTCATACCGTTTTAGTCGGCGGGAAAGTGGGCGAAATGCTGTTTGAACATATGCAACTGGAAAATAAAGTCTTGATCAGCGATCCTCAATTTGGCAATGCCAGCGGCTTCCGTGTTATGGCGGCGAATCTCGTTAATAATTTAACGCGTAAGGTAAGTGTTGAAGCATGAACAGTTCTGGAGTTCTCGCGTTTTATCTTTCGGAAAGTGAAGATCCTGACTTGTGGAGAGTTATGGCTCAGCTGAGTCAGGATGATCGGACAGAGGTATTTAGGAACGCCTTGAGGTATTTTGTGACCTCTTATGACGGGCCTATATTTGCCGGAGATTCTGAAGAGGAAGAGCGAGATGACGATTCTCTGGCCCCGTCCCTCTTTTCCTCTTCCCCAACATCTTATGAATCCCATGAGTCTTACGACTCTTATGAATCGGAGGAGCCGCATCCTTATGGTGAGGCAAATACGGTTTCCGGAGATGCGTATACGGGTTCCGGGGAAGATGCCGAAGATACGGAGTGGTTTGAGGATGAGGACACATCGGAACTTGCCTCACAGGAGGCCAGGCACACGTTGTCCCCAGACTTTTCTCAGTCTCAAAAAGACTTTCATGCGGAGCAATTGCGAAAGATGTTTCCCGAACCGGAAGAGCCTCCGCGCAAAGCCGGGTGGGTGGCTGATTACGGATCCGGGAGTGGAAAGAGAGATAAGATGTTTGAAGCTCAACAGCCCAGGCACATGGAAACAAGAGCGGCGCCTCGTGGAAGGGTGGAACAGACTGTGGTTCAGCCGGAACTGCAAGAAGTGGCTTTGGATGAGGTTTTCTCTGATGATCCGATCTCTAACACCCGGCCGTTGCGGGGTCTTGATTTTCTCCTGAAAAATGTTATAGGGGAGGAAACTGATGAGGCGGTTTTGGAAGCGATTCGACGCAGAAAAGCTGCGGCCAATTAGTGTGTTTTGCTGCCGGAGGTAAATATAGGTAAGTATAGAAGACGCTTGACATAAAAGACCGTCGTATTCATCGCGACGGTCTTTTTATATTCAAGAAACGACACAATCCAATATTGGAGATAATATATTAGTACAGAGGAAAATAGCTCAGGGATAGAAAAATTATTGACAGGAGAAACAAATTATATGAACTCTCATACAATAGATGCCTCAACAAGCCAGAAAAGAAGGAGAAGGCTCCTGAAAAAAATTGAAGAACTGCGTTCATCACGAGTCGTGACGTATATATCTTATGCGCCTTTGGATGATGCGGTTCTTATTCCTCTGTATCAGGAATTGCGCCGTATGGGTTGGGTCGACAGGTTGGATTTGATCGTGCATAGTTATGGCGGCAATATTGATACTCCCTATAAGGTTGTTAAGATGATGCGGGACTTCTGCGATCACTTCTCGGTGCTGATTCCTGTGGCGGCCAAATCGGCAGCCTCAATGATTGCTTTGGGCGCGGATCAAATTGTTATGGGGCCCTTCGCGGAATTAGGGCCGATCGATTTAGGAAAAACGGGGCGCTCGTGGGTGTCGTGTGGGTGTCGAAAATCAGTGATCTTTTGCACCCAGTGGCCTTAAAACAAACACACTGCCCTCTAAGCCGGAATATATTAATTATGCATAAATTGGAAAATCAAGACTGTACCCCAGACCTCGCCCGTTCGGGAACTGCAAGCAGTCTTTTAAGGAGTGAATAAATAATGCCTACAGTGTCCGGTGCGCTTAAGTTCGACAGCGCAAGAACAAACGCTTTCTCTGCCACCCTTCCAGGTCTCGCGAATGTTGCGATTGTGTTGCAGAATACGGCAACGAATGTCATACTTGCCGTTTATACAGACGCAAACGGAAATTATACTTTTAACAATGTCCCAAATGGCAATTATCAAATCGTGGAGGCCTACGGAACAACACCTGCGGTCGCCACACCGGGCGACTTTAACACCGCAGCGGTTGGCCCTCCTGCCGTGGCCGCCTTCCCGCCTATCAGCTCTGCTCCTAATCCTCCGGCGGGGGCTACCAATCTTGACAGTATTACACGGACGACCCTTTTGGTGACCGTAGCCGGAGCAAACTTAACAAGCCAAAACTTCATGAACGGCCCTGTCAAATACACGCCTATCTCAACAATACTGGACAGCGGCGTTATTGTTTCCCCTATCAACCTGATAGATAAGGCGGATCAGGGCACGTTTGGAACATTTCCCGCCGGGACGGTCGCCAATACCGGCGCATCACCAAACCCATATCCTGATATCGGAACCGGCTTTGTCTATGTGCTGCCAAATCCGTTAGTGGTTACGCCTAATGACGGACAGTATACGCTTCAAAACATCATGAACAACTCCCACAGCAACACTGCAGGAACATGGTGGCGTATTGCTGACCATACCACCGGGAATGAGACCGGCAGGATGATGGTTGTGAATGGTTACAATCCTGGTGCGATCATTTTCTTGGACACGGTATCAGTTGATCCAAACACCTATTATCTGTTCAGTTCCTGGATTCTGAACTTGGGCAAACAAGCAAACCTAACAGACCCTCAGCTCGGCGTCGAGATACTTGATTCCGCAGGAAATATTTTATACAGCGCGACACTTGGCGCCTTGATTCCCAAGAATTTCAATGAGCCTGAATGGCTGCAGATCGGAACCGCCCTTTATTCCCAGGATAACACATCGCTGACCGTCCTGTTTATAAGTATGGGACCCGCTGCAACCGGAAATGACTACGCAATTGACGACATTGCCCTCCAGAAAGTTGATATACCTCTATTTGTTCCGGTAAAGACCGCAGACGCCACTGCCATCACTGTCGGAGATATCGTTAACTATACCGTCACACTGGAAAACCCCGGAACAAACCCCTTGACGGACGTCACCTTCAGCGACGTGCTGCCGGCCGGGCTTACCTTTGTTCCCGGAAGTCTTGTGGTAAACGGGACACCCGACCCCACAGACGATCCCAATGTTGGGTTTTCGGCGCCGGATATTCCCGGCAGCGGGACACTGACCGTGACGTTTTCGGCGACCGCGGATTCTATCCCGGCTGTGAATCCGGTATCTAACAACGCGCAAATCAACTACTCTTATTCCCCTGTCTTAGGCGGTATCCCGGATAAGTTCAGCACAGTCTCCAATGATGTCGTTGTCAGGATTATCAACGCCGATATCTCGGTTGCCAAGACTGCCGACACAAGCACGGTTAATGCGGGTGACGAAATAACTTATACCCTAACGGTCAGCAACAACGGTCCGGATACAGCCGTGAGTCCTTTGGTGACGGATAATTTGCCCCCTGAATTAAAAAATCCTATGTTTAGCCTGGACGGCGGCGTGACTTTCCAGCCCGTGACCGGCGCCCTGACCTTGCCCGACCTTGCGCCGGGCCAGTCCGTTCAGATTTTGGTCACAGGAATTGTGAATACCTTCGCATCCGGAATTTTGAGCAACAATGCTTCGGTCTTCAGCCCTACCGCCGACCCTGACCTTTCCAACAACACCGCCGCTTTGGATATCCCTATTGAGAAGAGCGCCGATATTTCAGTCGTTAAAACGGGCAGCCCGGCACAGGCCACGGCGGGCGGTTTGGTAACCTATACGCTGGTGGTATCCAACGCCGGTCCCTCCGATGCGCAGAACGTCATCTTAACCGACGGCCTGCCAGCCGGGCTGGCGGGAGCGCAAGTTTCGACTGATGGCGGCGTGACCTTCCAGCCTTGGACCGGCTCCTATACCATCGGGACTATGGCCAGCCCGGATGTGGTAACACTGCTCATCCGAGGCACAGTTACTTCCGGCTCCGGAGGAAGTATTACCAATACGTCCACTGTATCCAGCGATACCCCCGATCCTGATCTTTCCAACAATACGTCCACAGCCGTGATCCTTGTCAACGAATCCGCCGACCTTGCCATCACCAAGACCGGTGCGTCAAGTCCCGTCCCGGTGGGCGGCACGCTGACCTACACCATCACCGCAGTCAACAACGGGCCGTCCGACGCGCAGAATGTGCAAATTACCGACGCGATTCCGTCAGGGATTTCGGGGGGACACTATTCCACTGACGGCGGCGCGACTTTTCAGCCTTGGACGGGTTCTTATGGTGTTGGAACACTGGCTCATGATGCCTCACTTATACTTTTGATAGAAGGAACAGTAACCCCCGGAACCTCAGGGGTCCTGACTAACACCGCCACGATCAGCAGTACAACGCCCGATCCTGACCTCACCAACAACAGCGACACAACCATCACGCCGATAGGAACCTCCGCCGACCTGGCGGTCAGCAAAGTCGGAACCCCGGATGTGGTAAACCACGGTCAGCTGCTCACCTATACCGTCGCGGTCACTAATCTTGGCCCGGACGCTGCCCAAAACGCCGTTCTTACCGACGTGTTACCCTCCGACCTGACAGGCGCAGAGGTTTCTGTCGACGGCGGCGTGACTTTTCAACCCTGGACCGGATCCTATACAATCGGAACAATACCCGCCGGATTGATGATTCCTATCCTGATTCGGGGAACCGTGGGGCCAGAGGCTTCAGGAACTTTGACAAACACAGTTGCTGTAAGCAGCGATACCCCCGACCCAGATCCCACAAACAACACCGACTCGGTCATCACATCGGTAGGGAGCGCCGCTGACCTTGCGATTACCAAGTCCGGCGACTCTACCCCTGCTGTGGCAGGCCGCGTCCTGACCTATACCCTGACGATCACAAACAACGGCCCCGACGACGCCCTGGATACCCTCATTATGGACGATCTTCCCGTCGCCATGACAAGCGTACAAGTCTCAACGGACGGCGGCGCCACATGGAATTCATGGAACGGCTCCTATACCCTTGGAACCCTGGCCGCCAACGCTTCTTTTACACTTCTTGTTCGGGGAACTGTCACTTCATCCGCTGCGGAAAACCTTGTCAATACAGCCACCGTAAGCAGTTCAACACCCGACCCCGACCTTTCTGACAACAGCGTAACCCTCATAACTCCGATCAGTCAGTCCGCCGACATGGCTGTTAGCAAAATTGGCGATCCCAACCCGATTATCGCGGGCAACATGCTGACCTATACGCTTTTGGTTACCAATAACGGCCCTTCCGACGCCCAGAATGTCGTTTTGATTGACGCGATCCCAGCCGGCATTTTAACCCCTGAGTTCTCGGTGGACGGCGGCGCGGCCTTCCAACCCTGGAGCAGCCCTTATACAATCGGAACCGTGGCGAGCGGCACATCGGTGACTGTGATCATCCGCGGAACCCTAAGTCCGGCGGCTGATGGGAACGGCGCACGTATTTCCAACACGGCCACCGTGAGCAGTACAACGCCCGACCCCGACCTTTCCAACAACAGCGATACCTCTGTTACGCCCGTGGAAGCCAGCGCCGATATGGCTGTGAGCAAGAGCGCCAGCCCCAGCCCCGCAACCGCGGGACAGCTTCTCACCTATACCGTTAGGGTTTTCAATAACGGCCCCTCCTTTGCCCAGGACGTCATCCTCACTGACGCGGTTCTCGCAGGTCTTTCAGGGGTAAACTATTCAACGGACAGCGGGCTCACCTGGAATGACTGGACGGGAAATGTATCAATCGGAACGATGGCAAGCGGCGCTTCTCTCACTTTGTTGATTCGCGCGACGGTTAATTCATCGGATACCGGCTCCATCACCAATACGGCAGAAGTGAGCAGCTCTACGCCCGACCCTGATCTTTCCAACAACACCTCTACCGCAGTTACACCTGTGGAAGCCGGCGCAGATCTTTCCATTGTGAAAACGGCAAGCCCGATTATGGTCACCGCGGGCAGCACACTCCAGTATACTCTGTCACTTGCCAACGCGGGTCCCTCAGATGCCCAAAATGTCGTCGTTACAGATCCCGTGCCGGTCAATCTGACACGAGCGGAATACTCCCTTGATGGCGGCGTGACTTTCCATCGCTGGACCGGCTCTTACCCTGTTGGAACGTTGGCAAGCGGGGCGTCCTTTACTCTTCTGATCAGGGGAACTGTGAGCCGGTCAGCGACAGGAATCCTGAGCAACACGGCTTCCGTGAACAGCGATACCCCTGATCCCGACCCAACAAACAATACGAGCACCAGCGTTACGCCGGTCAACACCTCCGCCGACCTCGCCATCACCAAATTCAGCAACCCCAATCCGGTCCAGGCGGGCGAGATGCTGGTCTATACCATTACAGCGACCAACAGCGGACCCTCTACCGCGCAGAATGTGGAAATCTTTGATACCCTCTCCTCCGAACTCGGCGACACGCAATATTCTGTAGACGGCGGATTGACTTGGAACGACTGGAATGGTATTTATGTTCTTGGAATGTTGGCCAGCGGAGCAAGTACCACTGTCTTTATCCGTGGAACAGTTGATATGTCTGCGGCGGGTAATGTGAAAAACACTGCTGTTGTGATCAGTGATACCCCTGATCCTAATCTGAATAACAACTTCTCTTCTGTTGTGACTCCGATTGAAGGGAGTTCGGCAGATGTTTCTGTTGTGAAGACCGCGTGCCCTAATCCGGTTTCCCCCTGCAAAATCATCACCTATACCCTTGTTGTTTCCAATGCGGGACCGGGTGAAGCCACGGGCACGATCCTGACGGATACTCTGCCGCATGCCATCTGCTGTCCGCAATACTCTCTCAATGACGGCCGAACGTGGTCTCCGTGGAACGGTTCGGTGTCCTTGGGAACCTTGGCTGCGGGATCCAACGTAACAGTGCTTATCAAGGGAGTTGTCTGCGAGTGTACGATTGGGAGGATAACGAATACCGCAGTGGTTTCCTCTCAAACGGCCGATCCGAATTTAAGCAACAATCAATTTACAGTGACGACGAGGGTTAAGAAATGCTCTTGCAACACATGGCGCCCCAAGTGCAAACGTTGGCTCAAGGGTATATTAGGTAAAATTTTTTAGTCATCCTCTATCCTCTATTCCCACTCCACTGTAGCGGGGGGCTTGGGCGTCACATCGTAAACAACGCGGTTGATTCCCGGCACCTCACTCGTGATTCTCTTGACCACAGTATCTATGAGCTCATAAGGTAGCCTGACGTAATCCGCGGTCACGAAGTCCTGGGTCGTTATCGCGCGCAGCACAAGTGTTTCCTCATAGCATCGTTCATCATGACGCACACCAACACTTTGTATCCCAGGCAAAATGGCGGAATATTGCTGTATTTCTTTGTGGAGCCCCACTTTTTCAATCTCTTCGCGGAAAATCGTGTCCGCGTTGCGCAATAGGTCAAGCTTGGGTTTGGTCAGCTCGCCAAGGCAGCGCACGGCCAGACCCGGGCCTGGAAAAGGCTGACGATTTACAAAAGCTTCTGGCAAGCCCAGCTTTCTGCCACATTCACGCACTTCCTCCTTATACAACAGCCGGATCGGTTCGATCACAGCTTCAAAATCAAGAGTCAGCGGCATACCGCCTACATTGTGGTGCGCTTTTACCGGTTTATGCCCATCTGCACCGCTTTCAATAACGTCAGGGTAGATGGTTCCTTGGACAAGGCACCCCACGTCGCCAAGCTTTCTGGCTTCCTCCTCAAAAACGCGGATAAATTCCTCGCCAATGATCTTGCGTTTACGTTCCGGCTCCGTCACGCCTGTGAGCTTTGCCAGAAATCGCTCCTCCGCGTCGATGCGGATCAAGTTGATCGCATACGTATCGCGGAACAACGCCGTTACCTGAGCTCCCTCATCTTTGCGCATAAAACCTGTATCCACAAACAGACAGGTGAGCTTGTCTCCAACAGATCTGTGCGCAAGCACAGCGCAGACGGCGGAATCCACGCCGCCGGAAAGCGCGCACAGAACAGGCCGTCCGGCAGATTCCCTGCGGATGTTTTCGCACGCTTCCTCAATAAAAGATTCGAGCGTGATCTTGAGATTAGACATATTTTCTTACTCCTACAGCTACAGTGATTTTATAAAAGCGTTAAGCCGGGACAATGCTTTTTTAATGTTGTCGATAGAATACGCGTATGAACACCGGACATATCCTTCGCCGCAAGCGCCGAAAGCCGTACCCGGCACCACAGCCAGGCTCTGTTCATCCAGGAGCCTGGTGCAGAAATCCTCCGACGTCAAACCAAAGCGTTTGATTGACGGAAACAGATAGAACGCGCCGCGGGCCTCAAAGCAGTCTATGCCTATTTTCCGCAGCTCGCTGAGCATAAAACGGCGCCTTGTATCATACTCTTTGCGCATAGATAAGACGCTTGGCCCCCCTTTGCGCAAGGCTTCAATACCGCCGTACTGAGCCGTCGTGGGCGCGCACATAAGGACATACTGGTGTATCTTTGTCATAGCTGCCATAAGATCCTCCGGTCCGCACGCGTACCCGAGGCGCCAGCCGGTCATGGCAAAGGCCTTGGAAAACCCATTCAAAACAATAGTTTTCTCATACATCCCCGGCATTGAGGCGATGCTTATATGCGAGGTATCCCCATAGGTCAGCTCGGCGTATATTTCGTCGCTGATAACAATAATTTCGTGTTCGCGCAATACCGCGGCGATGCTCTCCAGATCCTGGCGCCCGAGTATCGCGCCGGTCGGATTGTTCGGATAACTGATCAGGATGGCTTTTGTTTTATCTGTAATACGCGGTTTTAGATCATCAGCCGTCACGCGAAAACCATTTTCGACGCCGGCCGGAACAGATACAGGGATCCCGCCGGCCATTAAAACGCAGGGGCTGTATGAGACAAAACACGGCTCGACTACGAGCACTTCATCTCCGGAATCCACAACGGCGCGCAAAGCCACGTCGATGCCCTCGCTTGCTCCGACAGTCACAAGAATCTGAGTTTTTGGGGGATAGGTCAGCTTGTATTTCTCCGTCATATAGCGGCTGATCTCGTGGCGCAGTTCCGGCAACCCGGCGTTTGACGTGTATGTGGTGAGTCTTTGTTCCAGTGAGAAAATGGCTTCCTCGCGGATATGCCAGGGCGTGAGGAAATCCGGCTCGCCAACGCCAAGGGAAATAACGTCCTCCATCCCGGAAGCAATGTCGAAGAACTTGCGTATCCCGGAAGACGGTAAATCCCGAATCGTTTTTGCGACACGACTCCTCATGGCGATATGATCATCCTTTCATCGTCGGCGTTTTTCTCGTTAAAAATAATCCCATGATCTTTATATTTTCTCAGCACAAAATGAGTTGCTGTGCTCAATACCGACTCAAGGGGCGCCAGCTTGTCAGAAACAAACAGAGCAATTTCTTCAAGGGATCTGCCTTCAATGATGACTGCCAAATCGTACGCTCCGGACATCAGGTAAACAGCTTTGACCTCGTCAAACCGGTAAATGCGCTCGGCAATGCGATTAAATCCTTTTCCGCGCGCCGGTGTGACCTTGACTTCGATCAGGGCTGTCAGCAAGCCGCTGTCAGTACGGCCCCAGTTGATAAATGCGCCATATCCGCAGATAATCTGTTCCTTTTCAAGTTCGGCAATTTCCGCTTCAACTTCAGCTTCCGGCAGATCCAAATAGATGGCGATTTCTTGCGCGGTCAGCTTGGCGTTGCGTTCCAAGAGTTCTAGAATATCAGTGCGCATCGGCATTCCTCCTGCTTGGTAGTGAGTTACAGCCCCTTAGGGATTGTAACGGGATAAAAACAAAACAACTTACAGCAACTCTTTTCTCAGATCTTCATCCGATTTCAACGAGAGATAAGTGAGCGGGATATCGAGCACTGTAAGTGCGCCTGTCTTTCCCTCCTGATAATAGCGGTAAGCGGCCCGCGCATACGCGATCAGCACACTGGCGGTGAACTCCGCGTTATGGGACAGGTTGAGGGAAAATTCCATTGTTTGCCTGATGTCATTGATTTTTCCGCTGTGGATCACGAAACCGCCATGGGGCATACCTGAATGATTCGAGGTAAATTCATCTTTGCTGATAAAATGAACAATCGTGTCGTAATCCGAAAAATAGTGAGGCATTGTCTTGATGCTATTTTCAATTTCCGACTTATCAGCGCCTTCTTCGGCGACGACAAAGCATTCTCTTATATGTTTCTCTCGGGTTGTAAGAAGCCCTCCGTTACCTTTCCGCGCTTTTTCAATCGCCGTTGCGATGGGGATGGTGTATTGGACAGCAGCTTCGACCCCATCTACTCTCCTGATAGCGTCCGAATGGCCTTGGCTGACGCCCTTTCCCCAAAACGTGCATCCTGATCCGTGCGGCAGCACGGCTTGGGCAAGAACCCGGTTCATTGAGAACAGCCCCGGATCCCAGCCTGCTGAGATAAGCGCAACCCGGCCGGCCTTTTTAGAAGCTTCATCCATTGTGTTGAAGTATTCCGGGATTTTCGCGTGCGTATCGAAACTGTCCACAGTGTTGAAATTTTTCGCGAATGCCGGTCCCTGCACCGGCAAATCAGACATCGAGCCGCCGCACAAGATCATGATGTCGACTTTGTCTCGGAGGCTGAGTGCATCATCAACATGAATTTTTACAGCGGATGGCGTCTTAATACTCACATCCTCCGGAGATCTCCTCGTTAACACGGCTGCCAGTTCAAAATCAGGGCTTTGCTGTATGGCTTTTTCCGCCCCTCGTCCCATATTGCCGTAACCGACAATGCCGGCTCTTGTTTTATGCATTGTAACCCTCCTTATGAAGTGCAATTTATGAAGCATAATTATCAAAGTATCCTTGTATCAATACGATTGGCGTTCCCTTATCGCCTGAGCCGCTCATCAGATCACACAGGCTGCCGAGTAAATCGGTATATCTTCTCGGAGTCGTCCCTAACGCCTTGTCTTCCAGATTGGCGGTTTTTGTCTTGATGGCCCTGTCAACCGCCTCTTTCAAGTCATCCTCACTCTTTCCCGAAAATTCGTTATCCAAAAGAAGCTTGAGTTTTAATTCGTTGGGTGTGCCTTCTAATCCCGGAGTAAATGCCGGGGACACAACCGGATCGGCCAGCTCCCATATCATGCCGACAGGATCCTTGAAGGCGCCGTCCCCATAAACCATCACCTCAACCTGCCTGCCAGAGATCTCCATGATTTTCTGCGCGATTTTTTTGACAACCTGCTCGCAATCCCTCGGAAATAGCTTGACCGAGTCCTCCGCAGCCTTGTTTGAGCCCAAAAGCCCGTATTGCTCGTTGTACCCGCTGCCCTCAACAGGGCCTGACAACACATCGTCCAATCCGTAAACACTTTCGGCGCCTGCTTCCTTTAAGAGGCGCTTTGATCTGAGACGTGTGTGGACATCACAACACAGCACATTTTTTGTAAAACTGAGTATCTTTCGCACATCGTTGGCGAAGAGGATCTCGATATGGCCGCCAAAGGATTTGTAGTATTTAACATAATCCATGTTGGTAAACACATGCGTTGTATCATAGCCAAACTTCTCGCGATAGACCTCTTCGGTTAATACGTCCGTGTACGGATTAACCCCCGCGTGATCCAGCATCCCCCATGGAATAAGCTCATTCCCAACTTCATCGGCGGGATAAGACAGCATCATGTACAGCTTATCGCATCCTTGGGCGATACCTTTTAATATATTGGAAAAGCGGTTCCGTGATAAAATCGGGAATGTCAGCGCGAGGGTTCCACTCGGGTATTTTTGCCGGATATCCGCAGCAATTTGTGTGCAGCTCGCATAATTTCCCTGTGCGCGGGCGACGACGGCTTCGGTAATTCCGATGACATCCTTGTCGCGCAGCTCAAAACCGTCTTCTTGAGAAGCTGTCAATACGGTGTCCACGACGATTTGGACGATATCGTCGCCGGCTTTGATCAACGGAGCGCGGAGCCCTCGCGCAACTGTTCTAACAGTGTCCATAAGCGGTCTCCTCCCGAGTCATTTTTTGTCAAACGTGTTCGACCCAGCCAAACAGTGTCCTTCCAGATCCTGTGGTGTCTTCCTATATCCTGTGGTTTTCCGGAAGATCGCATACAACATACAGCCGCACAAATCGGGGAAAAATTACCCGTTTTGCATCAGCCCCTATGATCGAGTATAATGCACTGTGTTGAATAAGTAAAATTAATCGTCTTAATATTAACTATAAGGGAGGCTTATTTTTTGGCGACTATAAATTTTGAATTATATAAGTATTTTTGTGAGGCTGCGAAGGCTGGAAATGTCACAAAAGCTGCCGAGAAGCTTTTCCTCTCACAATCCGCCGTTTCACAGGCCATCATGCAGCTGGAAGACAGGCTTGGCTGCCAGCTGTTCAACCGCAATAAACGCGGCGTACAGATGACTCCCGAAGGGGAAGTTCTTTTTTCCTACATCAGCAACGCAATGACTCTTATGGAAAATGCTCAGGAAAAACTATCGAAAATGAAGAACCTGCGCGACGGCGAGATTAAAATAGGCGCGTCTGACACAACATGCAGCCTGTTCCTGCTTCCTGTGCTGGATGAATTCAGTGCGAAATATCCTGAGATTCACATCTCAGTCATCAACCGAACCACGCAGGAATTATTAAAGCTGCTCAAAAACGGAACAGTCGATATCTCTTTTGTGAATCTGCCGGTGGAGGATGAGGCAATGCTAAAAATAACACCTGTTATGCCAATCCAGGATTGTTTTGTGGTGGGCGCGAAATATGCGTATCTGGCAGATTCTGTGTTTCGCTTGGGGGATTTGCGCAAATACCCTATACTTATGCTGGAGAAAAGCAGCAACTCCAGGAAGCATATGGATGCTTTTTTAGCAAGTTACGAAATCGAAATCGAGCCCTCCATAGAGCTGGAAAGCCTGGCGCTGCTTTCTGAATTCGCGAAAATCGGACTTGGCATTGCCGCAACGTTAAAGGAAGACGCACAAAAAATGCTGGACAGCCAAGAGCTGTACGAATTGCGTTTTCTGGAGACGCTGCCTGCTCGTCATATCGGGCTGGCGCAGATTAAAAATGTGTCCTTGTCTTTTGCTGCGGAGGCTTTTAAAAAATCCGTGTTGGCGACAGTCGTAACGGATTGCTGTACTAGTTCATGCCTGATCTGATATTTCCACTTTTTTTAAATAACGAAGCAGCACGTTCCTCGGCCTGTTTGTAGAGTTCCTTTTCTCTCGGAGTTGGCGCAGGCCACTTTCCGCCGCCATTAACACAATCTAAATCCTCTTGATCAAACCACTTGACATCTTTCAGCCCTTCCTATATCATATAACTAATTGAATAATTTCTAATATAATAATCAGTCTCCTGAGGATCCATCCGCATTGTGCTTCTTGTCATTTTTGTGTCTTTACAATTGATACAGTATTATGTTTGATAACGTGATATACTTTTGGGGAACAGGGGGGAAGTACATGGATTACTATAAAAGGTTCGCTGACAAGCTTCTTGCAGAGCGTCTGCAAAGCTCTGGCGCCGTTCTCATAGAAGGAACGAAAGGCTGCGGTAAAACGGAAACCGCCACCCGGCAATCGGCCAGTGTTGTTAGGTTTGACGCTGATGAGCAGGTGCGTATCAAAATGGAAATTGATCCAAAGATCGTACTCACAGGAGATGTGCCACGTTTGCTGGATGAGTGGCAGGAGTTCCCTCAGATTTGGAACTATGTACGGCGTGAGGCGGATGAGCGCAAACGGAAGGGACAGTTTATTCTTACCGGATCCGCGACGCCGGATGACAGGGTTAGGCGGCACTCCGGTGCAGGAAGGTTCTCAGTCATCAAGATGCGTCCCATGTCTTTATATGAAAAAGGCTGGTCAACTGGCGAAGTGAGCCTCAGTGCTCTCATGAAAAGCGAAGCGCCAATATCCGAGACCGTGATATTTGATCTCGGTGAGTTCGCGGAAAAAATGACGTTGGGCGGCTGGCCGGGATTAATCGGCGCGGGCGCCGCCGAAGGGCTGCGCTTCGTCAGAGATTATATATCACTGATCGCTGAGGTGGATCTCAGCAAAGTGTCAGAAAAGCGGCGTGATCCTTATAAAGTAACACGTTTGCTCCAGTCGCTGGCGAGAAATATTTCCACCGAAGTAACTCTTGCCACGCTCTCAAAGGATACTGGAGGAACCGATGGCGAACTAGATGATGAAACGGTTGGCGAATACCTTTCCGCCCTTGAACGCCTCATGGCAACCGACAACCTTCCGGCCTGGAACACGCACATCCGTTCGTCGGACAGGCTTCGCAAGTCCCCGAAACGGCATTTTGCTGATCCTTCTATGGCGATAGGAGCGCTGGGCTTGTCCGTTGATAAGCTGTTAACAGATCTGAATTACTTTGGCCTCTTATTTGAATCCCTTGCTATCCGGGATCTAAAAATATATGCTGACGCAGACGGCGGGAAGGTTTTTCATTACCGTGATTCCCGGGGTGTCGAGATAGATGCCATCATAGAATACGCGGATGGGACATGGGGGGGATTTGAAATAAAGCTTGGAATGGGTGCGGTGGACGCCGCCGCAGAGAGTCTGCTAAAATTCTCCGCGAAGATTGACACGGAGAAAACAAAAGCGCCGGCCGCGCTTACAGTTATCACCGGAAACGGATTTGCGTATCGGCGGCCTGACGGCGTCAATGTTGTCCCGTTATCAGCCTTGACGGCATGACGAATGCTAAAGAAAGAATAATTAAGCGTGGTGGAGCTATGGGCATGGAGAAAATGATTGGGCGAGTGACGGGTTTTCTGGGTGTTGCACTGCTCATACTGATGTTTGGCGGGTGCAGCTTGATTACAGGAATGACACAGAAGGATGCAGATGTACGAAAGAATCTCGCAGACGGGCTTGCTGAGATGAGACCTGATGAGGCTGAGTGGGTCAGGTCGTCGGATGCGACGTTGACGCTGGTTGAAGCGACTTGGCTGCACGGATGGCAAGTGTTCGACGTTTATGTGTTCCTGGCGCCCCATCCCCAGCGCTTTTATGCTGCGCTAAGCGACGACGGTACGGCCCTGGTACTTTCCGGAAGCTCGGATTCGTTTCTCCAGATGATCCGCAGTGCCCAGATCGTAGTGGACAATGCTTCAGCTGCGGCCGACATTGGAACTCTTTACCTTGATGTGACCCGCGACTTTTATAGATGGTCCTACCGTATCGATTCCCTCTCCGATATCCAGTGGGTTCTGACCCCTGACCGGGAGCAGCAGCGCATCGAGATCGAGGCGCAGTATGGAGCACTTGTTCAGCCGCCTGCGCCAGAACCGTCGGACTCCGGGTGGAGCATAACCGTATGGATGGTTTACGACCTGAGCCTGATCCGCCACCATCTTTTGATCAGTGCTGACGGCGCCGTTCAGGATACTCCGGATGTGGTTGAGACTGATATGCCGGTTCCAGAATCCTTCTGATCTCTGGATCCAGGTCCTGGGATCAGAATTTACACTGAAGGCATGTTTATTCTTCTTAAAATTAATAACTGACTACACAACCATATCGAATATCCGTTTGCCATTGCAGCTGATCCACTGGGCGCAAGGCTGCTTGTGTTGATCCTTGCGGAAATCGAAGGTAAGAAGATAACCCGTGTCAGCGTTTTTACCGGCCATGTAGCCTAAAAGCTGGGCATAGGCTTCTTGCTTGTATGCATCGCCATGCCAGAGTTTGAGCTCAATCAGAAACTGCTCGGGGCCAAAATCGACAACGATATCCATACGGCGCAAGTCTGTGAACTGGCTTTCTATATGGCATAGTCCAGGTTTGTAGCCTGGACCGCACCCATGCCCGTTGATCAGCGGCTTCAGGTAGGACAGGAATAAAAGGTGCCCATGCCGTTCGAAGAATTTAATATCACGTTCGTTGAATATTTCAGCATAGTGTTTGGCGAACTTGCGCAGACAGAGTTCCATATCGAATCGGCCGTTTTTTACAACATCATAGGGTAGAACTTTGGTGATCTTTATATCCGGATTCAAACGGGATTCCTTGGAAACATAATAGTTAGTCATGGTCGCCTCAAAGATTTTGTTGGCAACAGCCACTTTGCCATGGGTGTTTTTCAGAAACCCGAAGGTAACACCAAGTCCGATAAGGGGGTCGTTGATGACAAAGTTTCTTTGTTCTCCCACAATAAGAACGGAGTAAACAAAATCATATAAATCCTTGTAACTCTCCAAGTTCTTAAACATATCATCGAAAAGCATGTTTTGTTCATCAAGGATGATGTTGACAGCCTGCTGCACACCGTCGAGAGCCCAATTGCTGTCGAGATTTGTGTCAATATGCTGACACAGCCGTGAGACGAGATAGGGATAACCGCTTGTGTGGTTGTGAATTTCCTCGGAGAGAGCTGCTATATCCATACCGGTACAATGATCCGCTTCATATTCAGCCAGCATGGTGGCAATTTCATCGGGGTTAAAGGACATATCCACCACAAAATCGACGGCGATGTTCCAGGGTGAGTTCAAAAGCTTGTTCTCGTCAGGTGAAGGGATGTAGGTTCCTGCGGTGATCATCTTCAGCTTGATGTTCTTGATATCATAAACGCCGGCCAGGATGACGCTGTGAAAAGTATGGTCTTCTCCGTTCTTTCGAGCTAAAAACTTGTCGCGCAACATACCAAGAAAATGGATGAAAATCCGGTTGTTGCTGGTTTTATCCACTTCATCAATCATGAGGACAATTTTTTTATGGGTGCACATTCGCGTGATGAGATCGCTCAACAGATCGAAAGTGAAGATATCGCCGCTGAGCCATTCCTTTGCGTCTGCCTGTGGCGCTGATGTAAAAGCAAGGGCCTTTGATATTCTCCGGAGGAACATATGGCAAAAGCTTTCTTGAGACACAAAGCTTTCGTCGCCGGCGCCTTCAAAACTTATGGAGATCACAACATACTCATCGTTCAATATTTTTTTGAGGCGGGCCAGGGTTGTCGTTTTCCCATACTGCCGGGCGCGATTGATTGTAAAATAGCAGCGGGCATCAACTAATTGCTTGATTTGCTCCAGCTTGTTACTTATCTCTACCATATAATCTTCTTCAGCAATGCATAATCCGGTGACATTGAAGTGACGCATATCCGAACCTCCCCGAATGTGGTATTCTTATTTTAGCATAACTCTACAAGGGGATAAATGTTTATAAATGTTGAAATGTTGAAATGGTGTTGAAAAACACTTGACAGCTGCGAGGCCTTTTAGTATAATTAATTAAGCAATTTCTAACTCATAACTTTATATGGATTATAGGTGCCGGAGAATGT
Source organism: Peptococcaceae bacterium (assembly GCA_009782825.1). Classification (GTDB taxonomy): domain Bacteria; phylum Bacillota; class Desulfitobacteriia; order Desulfitobacteriales; family Syntrophobotulaceae; genus WRJI01. The sequence goes on along the minus strand of WRII01000023.1, from coordinate 11,881 downwards.
GTCAGGATTCGATAGTGACTCGGAGCCCCAATCACTGCAAAAAACATGTATAAAGGAGAATTGTCATGCGACAAAGCAAAGTTTTCACAAAAAAAGCAATCAGCCTCCTGATGATGTCCCTGATCTTGTTGGAGACGGTCACGATGGTCTTGGTCGGCTGTGCATCGGATGGCACGATAACAGATAAAGATGGCTCCGGGCGGCAAACGCCCCTTACCCTGGCCGAGGCCCAGGATGTGGTGGTCACCCGGCACTACCGGGACGCGACCGTGGAGGTTACCGCGCATCCGATTCAGGTGAAGGACGGCGTCGCCGCGCTCAGTTTGGACTACAAGCTTGTGGAACCGATGAAAGCCGGAAACTGGCACTTTATTTCGCTGGGGGGGAAGCAGTCTACAACCGTGTGGGCGGACAAAAAAGGTCCGTATACACTACGCCTGCTCGATCTGGAACAACAAAAAGTCTACCAGGTGCTGCCGTCTCAAGAAGGGAAGGGGCTCAATAAGGAGATCGCCTCAGCCTTTACCTGGCAGGAGACAGATATAGAGAATCACAGGCCGTATCCGGAGGGTACTCTTGACGAAAAAAGGCTGACAGCAGGCAGCGTATCCTTGTTCGCCGCGCCGGAGACCACAACCGTGGCAGTGCTGGTTGAGCCATTTGGCATGATCTCAGAGGTGCCGGTTGTTGCCGGCGGTGATGATTTTGACAACCTGACAGCCCAGGCCGGATCTCCGATGCTGGACAACAAGGACGCATTCATACAGCCCATGCGTCAGTTCGATGTGGCCTATGACGGTGGCAAAGTCACTCAAGAGATTGATCGAACCATGACCATCGCCATAACATCCGATGTTCTGTTTGCTACCGACGAAGCGACACTATCCGACAAGGCTACAGCAACTTTGGATCAGGCCGTCACGGAGATTAAAGCCGCAACTCCCAATGGGACTGTCCAAGTTGTTGGCCATACTGACAACGTATACACCGATGACTATAATCAAACTCTGTCCGAGAAACGCGCCGGGACAGTCAAAGCCTACTTGAGCGAACGCCTGAGTAATGTCTATCAGATCACCGCCGAAGGCCGTGGCAAGAAAGAACCCATCGCCGAGGGAACATCCGACGAGGCCCGCACCGCCAACCGGCGTGTTGAGATCATCGTTCAGCGCACTCAAACCATCACGAAGACCACCTCGGACAAGGCCATCCTGCCCGAGGCTCCTCCTGCAGTGGGCAGCGGGTTGGACTGGGTGGAATATAAGCCTGGATCCAGTAATTCGCTTTGTCGGGTGCGGGTCAACAAGGTTGTACGCACTAACGGGGCACTGGTTGGCTATCTTGAGGTTGGGACTGCCGCAGACAGCACCAGCCTGGGGTCCCCCTTAGCTCTCACCAATTGGCACTCATCAAGACTTGACACAGCCATCCGCGGATACCACCACTCCACCCAGCTTATCTTCTGCGGCGTCCAGAATGTCTCATTGCTCATGGATGATGCCCGCCGGTATCCCTACGACTATCTGTGGCAGTCCTATGAAAACGGGGACAGTGTGACCGATGTTGTTGGAGATACCAATGTCGGAGATGGTGATCCCTGCCCGTTGCAGTCACTCCTGGTCACTGTGGTCTGGCCGGACACCGGCACGGACACTGTTACTATAGAGGTTCCCACCCTGTTCAGGATTACCACTGTTCCGGTGACCGCCGGAGATCCAACCGCGACCCTCAATGCCGCCTACCCGCTCAGGGACTAACCCATGCTTACTACAATAGGATTTCTGATGATGTGGCTAGTTGCTGGAATACTGTTATTCCTGAATATTTTTCGGTTTCAGGTAAAAACATTAATCATGTTCATTGTTTGGCTGGGTTTATGCTTGGTTATCTATTTTAGTTTCCCTGATATTCGGACTCCAATCAGAGAATTGCAGAGTCTGGTGGAATCTGGAATATTCAACAGCAGTTTGAGCGTAACATCAGCATTGCTATTGGTTTGTATCATAGCTTTTTGGATTGCCAGCGGAGTGTTCATGGTTTTTGCGATCCTTAAAAGGCAACATAAATTATGGATTTCAGGCATTGTGCTTCTTGTCATTTTTGTGTCTTTACAAGTGGTACAGTATTATGTTTGATAACGTGATATCCTGGCAGGAGACAGATATAGAGAATCACAGGCCGTATCCGGCATAACATGGCTGAATCTTGATGAAAGAAAAAGATAAGGAGAATAAAAGTCATGGTGCCTTCGGTTCCGTATGATGGGACTTCAGTTGTTTAAATTTATCTTGTTTATTCAATACCCCAGTTTTTCCACGATAGCATCTGCCTTGGCAGAATTTGATTCATTACACTCGACAAATAAACCCGTGTTATCAAGTTGAACATAGACATAGTATTGTTTTGCAGGGGTTTGAGTGAGTGTATATTTTTGATAGTTCTCATCACTTTCGTTTGTTTCTAGAGAGGAGGAATTTTTGTCCTGTGTAAACGATTTAGTTAAGTTAAAGTAGGAAACGCTGTTGGCAGCCGTTTTGAACTCTAAAAAATGTATATCGAGATCACCTGATACAATCCGATATGCCTTTGATACATCTTCTGTGAGACTTGAAAGCAGATTCCAATTCGTGTCGGTAGTGACACTATACCCCATCTCCTGAAGGGTCTCCTTAAATTGCTCAGCTGTCACAGCATGCTTATTGTATTTATTTCCCTGAGGATCTTGTGTGACCGTCTTTGCATTTTCATTATTTTCATCACTATTAAGGGTGTGGTTCTCTCCGTTCCCATTCTCTGTCAGATCCGTTGCAGAACTGAAAAGGCCCGAAAAAAGCCACACGCCCAAAACAAGGAGCGCCACAGCACTGAGGCCGGCGACGATCAAGAGAACTTTCTTGCTGCTTTTTGATGATATCTTGGGGGATGGCTTGTCCGTCTGCCTGGTCATGTGAAGATCGGGATAGTATGGTTCTTTTACGGACTCATACTCTGGCGTTCTCAGTGTGCGTTCCAGGGCTTCACGCATCTCAGAGGGGCTGGCAAAGCGCTCGTCACGGTTGTAGGCGCAGGCTTTCAGCACAAGAGCGTTAAAAGCGGGGCTGACATTCTTTAGGGCGGGAATGTCGGCGCCGCTCATACGTCTCTGCAGCGCAGCCTCACGATCCTTAGGCATAACAATCTGGGGGAAATCCGGCAAGAAGGGGGTGCGGCCCCGATTCAGAAAATAGTACATAACAATGCCTAGAGAATAGGTGTCCACACTGGCGCCGTAGGTCTGTCCCCGGCAGACTTCCGGCGCCATGTAAGAGGATGTGCCTTTTAGGGAAAGTCCGGACATGGTGTGTTCAAGCTTCCGGGCAACGCCGAAATCTCCAAGTTTATAGCTGCCATACTGAGAGATAAAGATATTGTCAGGCTTGATGTCACGGTGGATGATATTTTTTTGGGCGCACAGTTCTAAAGCTTTGCAGATATGGATGCCGAGTTTGGTGACTTCGGCCAGGTCAAGGGGGTGCAGTGCCGCGTAATCGGAGAGGTTGGTTAAGAGCTCCATGCGGATCAACAGATCCCAACCGATGCCGTCGGCTTTTTCAATGGCTTTGTGATCCTCAAAACTGACAATATGACTGTTGCCGCGCAGTTCATTCATCAGCTCGATTTCGCTGACAAGGTCCATAAGAAGCGCCTGAAAAAATCTGCGCAAGGAGGCGTCATCATATCCTTCTTTGCGCATCTGGCGTATTTCAGACTCATGGCTGGGGATGGAGATGATTTTTACAGCTGAATAATGAGTTTTGCCAAAAGCATCCCGGTGGGCCCGGTAAACTTCACCATAACTGCCTTTACCGAGCAGAGAATCGATGTGCCAGGCGTCCCACAGGGGTTCATATTTCCGAAGGTTAGCGAGCCGCATCTCTTCTTCCTGTGTCAAGGTTTTTAGGGGACGAGTTTTGTTGACTGCGTCTTTGGCCGGGTTGCCACTCTTGGCGGAATATGGTGCAGGAGTGTCCATGCGTTGTTCCCCTTACTTAATGAGTAGTATCGTGTTGTCTTCGCCGTTTTTCCGCAAAGATTGGAAAAAATCTTCTAGTGTTTTTCATTATAGCGCATTTGGGGGTTAAAAGGAACTGTTAAAAACACTTGATGTTAAAACCACTTGACAGGTTTCAGGCAGCCCTGTATAATACAACTAATTAATAAAATTCTAATATTAAGGGATGGTTTATAGCTGCGGCATCGCTGCAGCCCATAATATTAAGAAGGGAAGTGAAAACACATGCTGAAAGTATGTGATGTCAAAACAAATAAAGAAAAAACCCAATTTATCGATTTCGCCTATGGAGTCTACCGGAACAGGCCTTTTTATCGCGACACCCTGAACTATACCTGTGAGAACTTCCTGTATCAGAAAGACTTCTTTTCTCGCTCATGCCGGATCAAGCCAATTATGATTCATGAAAACGGCGATATAGCCGCGCGCTGTGCCTACATCGCCCACCCCGGCCTTAATGCGGCGCAAATCGCTCTCTTTGAAGCCCTGCCAGAAAAACGGGAAGCTGCAGATATCATTATTGACGCCGGCAGAACCTTTGCCGTTGAGCATAAGGCTGACCGTGTCCTCATCGGCCTTAACGGCCATACCAGTTACGGCGTGGGATTCCAATGCGATCATTTTGACGACCCTAACCCCTTTGACAGCGTGTACACACAGGAATACTACCTTGACTATTTTCGAAACCGTGGTTTTACTGAACATGAGATAAGCACATATTATGTTCGGACAGCGCTCTATCAAGCCGCTGCCCCCAGCCTCCTGAGCAGGATTTATAATCTTTTTACTTTCCGAAAAGCCTGTCTGCGCAATCTGCGCCGCGAAATGGATATTCTAGGTGCGCTCTTCAACGAAACACTGAAAGAAACGCCATTCTTTTTTCCAAGGCCCATCACCGAATGGTATGAGCTATTCAAAGAACTTAAGCCGATTTTGCGGGATGAAAATATCATCTATGTTCTGCATAAAGGCGTAGAAGTTGGATTTCTCTTCTGGCACCCGAATTACAACATGGTTTTGTCCGGCAACGGCAAAAACAATACCCTGAGTTTTTTTATGAAATACCTGCTGCGCCGGCGGAAAATAACTGAAATGAAGATCAACGCCCTGGGGGTCATGCCGGAATATTCTCAAAGCGGCGCCGTCATGGGCCTGTTCCACGAGTTGTATTCAGTCATAAACGGACATTTTGACGGCGGAGAAACAGGTTTTGTTTTTGACAGCAATGCCGGTTCGGCCTCGATTTGTCAACGGTTCTGCGGCCCGGCTTACAAACATTATGTTTTATTTGAGGATGTGATGACCCAATGAAGAAATACCTTTATGCACAAGAATTACCTGAGCAATGGGATGAGGGACTTGGCGGCAACCCTTATCTGAGCCGCTCTTTTCTGAGCTTTATAGAAAGCGTCGATGACAGTGAGAAGGCCTACTATCTTTTTGAGGAAAGCGACGGAACCCTTGACACGCGGTTTATGATGCACAAGCGCCGGGACTATAATCTGACCATGTTTTCCCGTATTAAAACACGCGTTGAGATGAATTTTATCTATGTTCCCTTATCCGTCTCCAGGCCCGGGATTATCCCCGGAGAGGCGGCAAAAAAAGAAGTTGCAGAGTTTCTGCACTCAGTCAAAGGCTACAAGATCCTCTTGAATGTTCAGGCCAGCTACACTCTTCGTGGCTTTACAAGGGGGTTCACCTGCCCCAGGTGTGTTCTGGATCTCCGGTGGAACAGCTTTGACGACTATATCAGTGCATTGAGAAGCAGTTATCGACATCGATACAAGAAGGCCCTGAATAAATCCTCCGGGCTTAGCCTATATTTTCTGAATGACAATAAAATGTTTGATGAACAGCTTTATACCTTATACCTTGAAGTCTATGATCATTCACCATACAAATTAGAGAAACTGTCCCTTGATTTCTTTCGCGGCGCCATGTTTAAGATTTTTGTTCTTGCCGATGGAGCTGGGCCGGTGGGGTTTGTCCAACTCCTTCCCAATGGTTCAGAGCTTATCTTCGAGTTTGTCGGCTTTAGTCATGAGAAAAACAGGGAGTATGACATCTACATCAGGCTTCTGCTGGAGATCATCCGCTATGGCATAGAAGAGGGTTACCAAACGATTGACTTTGGACAAACAGCTGATGAAGCCAAGTTAAAGCTGGGCTGCCATTACGAGACTCTGTATGCCTTGCTCAGCCATTCCAATCCCTTGATCAACGCAGTGTTAAAAATGACCGCCAGGTATATACAATATAAGCCGCTGGATGAAGGGAAATTTCATGTATTCAGGGGGGAGACAGCATGAATATACTGCTTGTACGGCCAAGGCCGGATCCAAGAACAATTAATCTGCAAAGTTTTATGATTTGCGAGCCGCTGGAATTGGAATATCTCGCGGCCTTTCTGGAACCTTTCGGGCATAGAGTGCACATTCTTGATATGATCCTTGAGAAAGAGCCTCTGAGGCGGTTTCTGGAGGAATTGAGGCCGGATTTGGTGGGGTTTACCGGTTATCTGCCGCATATTAACGTCATTAAGGGTCTTGCGGCTGAGGTGAAGAGCTTCAGCCAGGAAATTATCACTGTGGTGGGCGGGGTTCATGCCGAAGTGCGGCCAGAGGATTTTCAGGATAAAACTATTGACCATGTCACTGGGAAGAACGGCATGGAGCAGCTAAAAAGCATCGCGGCACGCGGACCCTTGCCGGAGACACTCGCCTCCTCTGGGGAAGTCTTGCCGGAGACACTCGCCAGTTTCAACTTTCCGTTTCCGGACAGGGAGAAAACGGCGCGTTACCGAAAAAACTATAATTATATCTTTCACGAACGCTGCGCAACCCTAAAAACATCCTTTGGCTGTCCGTTCAGCTGTCAGTTCTGTTTCTGCGCACGCATAACTGACGGGCGTTATTTCTGCCGTGATCTTAACAGCGTGATGGAGGAACTCGCGCAAATCGAGGAGAAAAACATCTTCATCGTTGACGATAACTTTCTGTTTAACAAGCAGCGTGTTGAAGACTTCTGCCATGAACTCAGGAAACGGGGCATCAAAAAAAGCTTCATCTTGTTTGGCAGAACGGATTTTATTGCGGACAACCCCGGGACGATGAAGCTGCTGAAATCGGTTGGGCTGAGCGCGGTGTTTATTGGGCTTGAATCCTTCAAGCAAAACGAACTGGAAAACTTCAACAAGCACACGACAGTGGAAATCAACCTCCGGGCAGTTCGTGTTCTGGAAGACACCAACATATTAACATATTGCGGCATTATGGTGGGACAGGATTGGGACAGAGCGGACTTTGACGGGCTCATTACCTATCTGAACGGGCTAAAATATCCCCTCGTCAACATACAGCCGGTCACGCCCATACCGGGAACTCCCTTCCACGAAAGTGTGAGGAGTGACCTTACGGTTGGGCTTGACCGCTGTGAGATTTGGGATATGGCTCATGTCCTGCTCAAACCTACCAAAATGACAGAGAAGGAATACTACAGGAATATCTTGCGCGTTTACCAGAAAACCAGCCTCCGTCCCAGAGTGCCCGTGATGGTCTGGAGGCGGTTTGGCCTGAAAGCCTGTTTGCGGGCTGCCAAAGGCGCTTTCAGCATCTATCGGCAGTATAGGGAATTAATTCGCAAAGGATGTGTTTTCCAATGAAGAAGAAGATCCTGTTTATACAGCCGACCATTTATGATGAGCGCGGAAGACCCGTCAAAAAGAACAAGCTCTATTTTGTCGGACTGGCCTATCCGCTTCTGGCCGCTATGCTGCCCGACGGCTGGGAGTGCGAAATCTGCCTGGAAACCATTGAGGATATCCCCTATAATACCGACGCGGACGTGATCGGCATAGGCGGGATGGGTCACGCCGCCAACCGGAGCAAGGACATCGCTTTGGAGTTTAAGCGCCGCGACAGCCGTAAAATTGTTATTATGGGCGGCCCGATGGCGAGCCTCGCCCCGGAACTGGCCAAACAATATTTCGACAGTGTGGTGATTGGCGACGCTGAGGAGGTTTGGGGGAGTGTGTTGACAGATATCGAACACGGAGAACTCAGGCCCTTTTACAAAAAAGAAATTCACTTGCTAAAAACGCCGCTGCCGCGTTACGAACTGCTTATGAAGAAAAAAATCGGCGACTTTCTCCCCGTCCAGGCCGGCAGAGGCTGTCCCAATTCATGCAAATTTTGTTCTATCTCCTGTCTGTATCGGGGGAAATATCTGAAACGTGACATTCCTGATGTGATACGGGACATCACATATATCAAAGAGCTGGGCTTTAAGAAATTTTTGCTGATAGATGACAATATCGCTTCAGATGAGGCGTATATGCGGGAATTGTGCGGTGAAATCAAAAAGCTCAATATGCGGTGGATGTCCCAATGTGAGCTGTCGATTGGCGAGAATCCCGGACTGCTCAAAGCTGTGGCGGACAGCGGCTGCTATATGCTGAGTTTCGGCTTGGAATCCTTGAATTCGGAAAGCTTGAAGACGGTGAACAAAAGCTGGTGCGACCCAGCCCAATACCGGCGGCTGATTCACACGATTCTGTCAGCGGGAATCGAGATTGCCAGCGAAATGATTGTCGGGATTGACACGGATACCCGCGAATCTTTGCTGAACACTGTGGATTTTATTCGGGAGGCAGGTATTATCGCGCCCAAATTTTACATCCTGACGCCCATCCCCGGAACCGATCTGTACAACGACATGCAGCGGGAACATAGAATCGTGGAGGAGGATGTGTTTCGTTTTAAGCCGTCATGGGCGGTCATCACTCATCCGACAATGGCAACTGAGGAAATCACAGAGGTTTTTTGGCGGATTTATAACAGGCTGTATACGATCCCGAAGATCTTGCGGAGAACGGTTTTTACTCGAAGGTTTTTCCACGATCCGTTCTTGTATCTTTTCTTGCTTAGTGTTAATCTGTATTACCGGTATCAGATCAAGAGGGGGATATCGCCCAATATTATGTAATGCAGGCTTCTTGCTTGTATGCGTCGCCATGCTAAAGGGTGAGTTCGAGGGTGAGTTCGAGGACTATCGTTCATGGCACCCAGTTCATGTTCTTGCGAATTCATGCTAAAATAAGGATGCGGAGACATCAGCCCATGGATCTTAACTTCAGGGGAGGTTCAGATATGCGCAGGTTTAATGTCACGGGATTATGCGTGCCAGAAAAACATTATATGGTGGACATCAGTAACAAGGTTAAACAAATCAAAGAATTGGTAGATGACCAATGCTACTTTACCATTAATCGTGCCAGGCAGTATGGCAAAACGACAACACTGGCAGTTCTCAAAAAAGTACTGAGGGATGAATATATTGCTATCTCCATAAGTTTCGAAGGCATTGGTGACAGAAGCTTTGAGTCACAGGAGAGTTTCTGTCCCATGCTTTTGAGGAGAATATCCCGAGCTCTTGAATTCACGTCAGCGCCTGAGATGTACACAAAAGAATGGCTCAACAACGATATATCTTCTTTTGAGATGTTGAGCGACCATATTACCAGGTTGTGCAAAGGCAAACAGGTTGTGTTGATGATTGACGAAGTTGACAAGACCAGCAATAACTGGGTCTTTATTCATTTTCTTGGTATGTTGCGCGACAAGTTTTTAGCCCGAAATAAGGGGGAGGACTACACATTCCATAGTGTCATCCTGGCTGGGGTTTACGACATCAGAAACATCAAACTGAAGATGATAAAAGATGGATCCTACAAGCTCACATCTGAGGAAAATAAACTGTATAATTCACCTTGGAATATAGCTGTTAGATTCAAGGTTAGTATGTCTTTCAATCCGGCTGAGATAGCCGCTATGATCACACAGTATGAATCAGACCACAATACAGGCATGGATATCACAGCAATAGCAGGAGAAATCTACACTTACACGAACGGCTACCCGTTTTTGGTATCAAGAATATGCCAATGCCTGGATGAAGAACTCGACGAAGAACCAGATAATAACTGGACCCTTGACGGTGTGCGGCAGGCTGTCAATATCATTCTCAATGAACAAAACATGCTTTTTGACGATATGTTCAAAAACATGGAAACCTATAAGGAGCTATATAATTTTGGCTACTCTGTTCTCATTGTGGGAGAACAAAAAAACTTTGTCATAAACGACCCTATTATCGGACTTGGCGCCACATTCGGGTTTCTAAAAAACACCAATGGCAAAGTGGCCATTGCGAACAAAATTTTTGAGACAGCCATGGCTGACTATTTTGTTTCCAAAGAATCCCGTGTAAATCCAAACAAAAAGATTAGCAAAGTTTTATCTTATGACGTTGTCCATAACGGAAAATTTGATATGGAACTGTGTTTGCGTAAGTTCGCTGAACACTACACCGAGCTATTTAACGAATGTGATATTACTTTTTTGGAACGCCATGGGCGTCTCCTATTTCTGTCATATTTGAAGCCTTTGATTAATGGGCAGGGATTCTACCATATTGAAAGCCAGTTCACAGATCTGAGGCGTATGGACATTGTGGTGGATTTCGGATGTGATCAATTCATTCTGGAGCTTAAATTGTGGCATGGCGAAAAATATAAGCAAGAAGCTTATGCTCAGTTACTTGGCTATATGGCCAGTAAGAATGTCAATACAGGATACCTGCTCACATTTGATTTCCGCAAGGGCAGCAACAGACAGCCCTGTGCAGAGTGGGCAGATTTTAGTGGTAAACGTATATTTGATGTTGTTGTGTAAAGAGTTTAGGAGAGTGAACCCATCGACAAAACTGATAGTGACTTCGGTCAATGCAAAAATTATGAAGGAGAATTGTCATGGAAAAAGTGGTCTTTGATGTTCCGGGTTTGATGAAAGCGTATTCTCGATCCTCCGATAGGAGTAATGTTTTTTTGACTTGCAAGAATTTAATCCTTTTTTCGAGAGAAAAGGGATTATTTGTTGATGGTTTTCTTGAAGATGTTGCTGAAATTAGTCCAACTCTCATAGTGAAAGAGCGAGACTTGACTGATGCAGGGAAACAAGTATTCAAAGATTTAATGTATGATTGGCTGGGTTATACCGACAATGAAGATGGAAAAGTTGATAGAGCAAATAACATAAAAATGCTCGAAAAATATTATAAGAATATTATAAAGTATCTGGAACAAGAACAATGAAAATAATAACTCATGCACCAAGTACCCCGGGTAGGCTGGACAAGGCCGAAGGCCGCCGTCCGCATCCAAAGCAATGGCACTTGTGTGGGCCTGTCGACAAAAATCCGGCGGCCTAATGTCAAACTTATTTAGTTACAGCCCCTATCGCATGATATCCCTCGAATGTGCGGAGAATGTGATGAATATCCTGACCTTACTTTTGATCCAACTGTGCTCGCAGTTTTGCGATTTCAGCATCCTTGTCGGCAAGAATTGCATCCTTGTCGGCAAGAATAACATCCTTTTGCAGGATCACCGATTGCCACTTGCGGTCAGATCGTTCTTCCCCGCGCTCCTCAGCCTCTTTTTGCCATACGGCTTTGGCGTCTTCTATCTTCCACTCTTGTAATAACATATTTGACACCTCCGAACCATTGTTGTTTAGATACTCTGTCAATATGTCCTGTTCTATGCACTCTTTTATGGCCCTCTCTACGGCTTTGGCCCGTTCCAAACCGTTCTGTTCGTATTCCCGTGCTTTGGCGACAAGGAGAATGTATCCGTACAAGCTTTCGCTGCGCCTGACAATGTCTTCGTTGTGTCCTGTGTTGACGTTATAGACGGTTACGGTTAAGTCAAGGGCTGTCTCGTTGTTGTTGCGCCGGTTATATGAATCTGACAGGCGATAGACGGTTTTT
>WRII01000022.1 GCA_009782825.1 Peptococcaceae bacterium | reverse complement strand
TTCTTAAATAAATATCAACAGAGGATGTACTCAACTGTGAGGTAAAGTGTACCTTAGTCCACTGAATTTCAAATCCTGAAATGCTTTTTTGTTCTTTATTGGTTGCTCTATAAGTAAGTTTGTGTATTATTTTTTTATTTCTAAATGGGCTGTTTTTAAGGGGGTTTGGTTTATAATTCTCATTAGTTATTATTATTGATCATGTATTCTTGTAGTTAACACATTTTAGTTTCAGTTATCTTGTGCCAGCAACTGAGGTTATACTTTGGAGGCAACTGAATACATTCTACTTTAGGTACTTACTTTTATTTTTGAGATTGTTTTATTTTAGTTGTTGTTAGGCGAAAATTTTATTTTTTAAATCTATTATTTGCCTGGAGGCTATGGAATTCTTTTTATAGACTAGGATTAGATACCCTATTACTTTCGAATGTTAATCTTTTGTGCCCGAGTATTATTAGTTACATTCTTGAAACTTGAAAGAATTTAGCCCAATCTTATTCCATTCAGAGGAATCTGTCTCATTATTAATTTTTTACAGTCTTAGATTTTTTTGCTTCTTGTTTTAGTTTATTTCAGGTCTAGGTGCAGCCTGTTTCTAAGTGAATATTGGATTACATTGTTATTTGTTGTCTGGATTGTTATTGAAATTATTGACATGAAGCTGGATTTGACTGTAATATTTTGAAGATTGTTTGTCATAATAATTGGTTCTCAGATAAGTTGCAACAAAGTGGTTGTAATAGTAGGTGCGACTGGAGTTAATTTTTTTTCAGATCATTTCTGTTACTTGAGTTATCACTGAGGCTGAATTATTGTGTTGTGCGATTCAATATGGTCTGACTTTTGTTCGTCTTGTTATTTTACTTTGTCTAATGTGGATTTACTAGTAAAGTATTATGTTGTATTGTTTTTGATTTAATTTTTTTATGATAGCTTACTTGTGCTGCAAGGGGTTGTATATTGCTTCTGAATGATAAAAAATTAAAGGATCCAAATTACGCACCCAACTTGGGTGATGTTCCGTGAAGAATAAGATTGTAATCTTTTCCCTTATCATTGTTTTCCTCCTTGGCAGTCTCATTATTCTTGCTTGGAAGATGGGATGGTTCTGTCCTCCCATCTCAGAAGAAACAGAAGAAATCCCTGCCCGGGAGATAGGAATTGATAAAGATATGGAAGAAAGTATATTTAAGAAAATGTTAGAGAACCCTCAAGAGCCACCAGCCTCACTCGTCACCGTTAACGAAAATGACCAAAACGTCTACAATGGGCAGGCCATTGAAGACCTGTTGCACAAGGGATCTGAAAACATGGAGGCCGAAGACTATGTCATACTGCTCCAGCTCGTACAGGGTATGACAGAAGCTTATGCCGACGGCACAGTGGTCACTGATTTTGAGGCCATACGACAGCTTATCCTAAGAGGATATAATGGAGCCTATCTCACCCCTGTTATGGCTAACCTCTGTACCCTCTATAAGGCCTGGGTAGAAGATTATGTGGTTGCCCCCCAGTCATCTGTCATCTTCAGTAGTAGAGATACAGAAGAGAAAAAAACCCTTGGAGAACAGCTGGAACAGGAGATGTTCAAAACCTCCTTGCTCGACGCGATTCTGATGAATGATAATGAGATCTACCAAAATAAGAACGATAATTCTCAAGATATTCCTGAAATCAATATTATCTATGAGCCAGGAGAGTACGGCTTAAATGACTACCACGCTATACAGATTGGGAATAAGGCCGTGAGAATTTACCCTTTTCGTAATGGACTCTTTTCGACCATTAATGGAGTTAGGGAAAAAAAGCTCAAGGATCTCCCTTTGGATGAGGCAGAGAAAAAGAGAAAAAATGAAGAATTATGGGAGTTACAAGTTGCAGTACACGCCTATGCGACAGCAGCTACTTTAGCTGTGTCAGAAGAGTGCAACATACAGATGGTAGCCTGCTACAATGATACAGAGCTGGAGATACGTGCCCGCGCTTACGGCACAGACCTGTATGAGAAAACAGGAAAAACCGAATATCAGAATGTGACAGGATTGGATCTTAAGGCTCAGGCTACTTCAGACGACCAGGATCAGATGGCTCAGTATAAGACGTGGTGGGGAGAATATCAGCAGAGCTATGAGAATTATAAAACAGACTTGGTTAAAGTTTTAGACAAATATAAAGAAACCCACCCTAAATTTATTGGAACCAGACTGGAAAGCTTAACCCCAGCCCAAATAAGGGAACTAGGTAAAAAAATAAAGGATCCTAGCTACACACCCAACTTGGGTGATGTTCCGTGAAGAATAAGTTTTTCTTAATCGTTTCTCTTGTCATTTTTCTCCTCCTTGGCATTCTCATTATTGGAGTTTGGAAGATGGGATGGTTCCGCCCATCTCCAGAAGAAGTGCCTGACAGGAGGATAGAAATGGATAAAAACATGAAGGAAAGTATATTTAATCAGATATCAGAGAACTATCAGGGAGATCCAGCCCCGTTCATTACAGTTAATGGAAATGGACAGAAAATATATGCCTGGGAAAATATTGAGACCCTTTTGCACAGAAGCCCTGAGGACATGGAGATCGCAGACTATAGCCATACTTGAAGAAATCAACGCAGGGAACATGACCGCTTGATGGTTCCTCAATAATCAATTTGAACACTTTGGGAAAAAGCCTGGTCCGGAACAGCCAGGCTTCTTCTGTTCAGACATTTTTCCTTAAATTTCTTACCCCAAAACATTAAAATAATACGCCGCATATGTTAAACTACTTGTAGTGAAGATAACCCGTAAGGACAATCTTCCGCGGTAGGAGATGAGTTAAAGATGCGCCCCAAAAAACTGAGACAGCTTATCATTTTAAACGGAACCATTGTTGTGGTGAATATCGGACTTTTTTCCAAGATGTTTGTTGGCCTTGCCCTTGTGGGGGGCACGGCCCTTTCCCTTGCCCTGGGGTGGACGGTTGTTGTCATGAGCGCCTGCGTGTTTGTCTGGGGGAATTCCCGTTTATTGAAGAAAGAGGCTCCCCATTCCCTGACTCATCTTGCCCAGGGAATCAGCACGCTTAGCCAATGCCAGGAGGTCTTGGAGGAAAGCCGCGGGGTAAAAACCTTTTCCGACCGGATCAATGAAAATATTGGACAAATCAAACGTTTTCAAAAGAAGAAGGCTGCCATCGACGAGATCCTCCTGCAAAAGTTCAGCGCGGAAGGACTCAGTTATAAGCGATTCTTGGGCGTATTAAATGAGGTTGAGAACGTTCTTTGCCTGAACATCAGAAGTATTCTCCATAAAATCTCAGCTTTTGATGAGACGGATTATAGAGAGCTCTGCCATAAGGGTGTCCATAGCGATCTCTTGAATCGTGAAAAAATGGAAATATATAACGAATACATTTCCTTTGTGGATCAGGCCACCCGGAATAATGAGGGGGTGCTGCTAAAGCTTGATAAGATGCTGTTGGAAGTGTCGCGCTACAACAGCTTAGCAGGCGGAGATATTGAGAATATGCCGGCGATCAGGGAAATGGATGAATTGATTAAAAATGCCGAACTCTACAGATGATAGGATGATAGCAAGAGGATTGTATTGAAAGTAAGTGGACTAAAGGAGAAAACAGAGTTATGAACGAAACCCCTACGCATAAATTTAATTTTAAAAATCCCATTGTCATATTGAGCCTGACCGCTGTCGTGGTCTTTGGCCTGATTTTCGGAGTGATACTCCTGACCCAGAACTGGGGAAAAACCTCAACTCAGATCAATGAAGAGGCTCTCCTCAAAAGATTGGATAAGCTCTATACCAAAATCAATGTCACTGTCTTACAGCCCCGCAAGGACAATTCAGTAGAAATGCCAACGACTCTCACCAGTGCTTTGCCTGATATTAACAGCAGTTTTCCGTTGCAAGTCAGTGCCGCCACAGAAGAATTCATAGAAATTTTTTCCTCTCCGGAAAAGGCGGGCGCAAATTATGAAAGCTGGCTTATTGATGTAGCAAATAACTTCAATAAGAGCGGCGCTCAAGTGGATGGCAAGAACGTCTCTGTGGCGGTGCGCAATATCTCCTCCGGGACTGGCGTCGACTATATTTCTTCCGGGAAATATACGCCTGATGTGTTTGCGCCATCGGCTGAACTGTGGGGCGAGATGCTTTCTTACCAAGGGAAGAAGGTATCCCTGGCCGAAAAAAGTATCGCAGGGAATGTGGCGGGCATCGTGCTTTCCAAGGCCAAGCATGCTGAGATGGTGCAGCAATACGGAGCGGTGAATTCCAAAACTATTGTGGACGCGGTCCTGAAAGGCGAGCTGGCTATGGGATACACGAATCCTTTTGTCAGTACGACAGGGCTTAATTTTTTGCTGAGCACCCTCTATACCATAGACAGCAGTACCCCCTTGGGGGATGAGGCTATTTCTCAATTCCAGAAGTTCCAAGACAATATTCCCTATGTGGCTTACAATACGATGCAAATGAGGGAATCTGCCAAAAACGGGTCTCTGAATGGGTTTGTTTTAGAGTATCAGACTTATGTTAATGCTCCTGATATCAAGTCAAATTATATTTTCACGCCTTTTGGGGTGCGCCATGACCAGCCTGTCTATGAGATAGGGGATCTTTCTCCCACGAAGCAAGAGATTGTGAGCCAATTTATCGCCTATTGCAAAACCCCGGAAATGCAGAGATTGGCCTCGGAGAAAGGATTTAACGGGTTGCCTGAGTATGTCTATGAGTTTCCGCCTGCCAGTGGAGAAATCATCGCCAGCGCTCAGCAAATTTGGAAGAAAGAGAAACATGGTTCCAGTGATCTCTCGGTCGTGTTTGTGGCGGATGT
Organism: Peptococcaceae bacterium; assembly: GCA_009782825.1. Taxonomy (GTDB): domain Bacteria; phylum Bacillota; class Desulfitobacteriia; order Desulfitobacteriales; family Syntrophobotulaceae; genus WRJI01. The sequence goes on along the minus strand of WRII01000022.1, from coordinate 34,612 downwards.
CTCCGGCAGTATGGAAGGGGATCCGATACTGAAGCTGAAGGAAAGCTTGCATAGTGCTTCCAATGTTATTTTGCCGGAGACGCGTGTGGGGATTGTCACCTTTTCGTCACATGTGAATATCGCGCTGCCTATTGCGCCATTCGATATCAATCAAAGAGCGTATTTTTCCGGAGCTGTGAAAGCCATGCGGGCGGAAGGATCCACAGCCATGTTTGATGGGATTGTTGTGGCAATGAAGATGCTGCTGGAGGAGCAGGAGAAGAATTCCAATACGAAGCTGATGCTGATCGTTCTCACGGACGGGGAGACCAATGTGGGATGCAATTTATCAGATGTTGAGGGTATTATAAGAGACTTGAAGCTTCCTATTTATACAATTGGCTACAATGCCAACATAGCTGTGTTGGAGAACCTCTCTCAGATCAATGAGGCGACGAGTATTAACGCGGAAACGGATGATGTGATCTATAAGATTCAAAGTTTGTTTAACGCACAGATGTGATGATAGGGGGGAAAATTCACGAGAAAGGGGTGGAAAACATGGGGTTGAATATGACGGTTACCAACATGGAGGATCTGAAAAAAGAGATTGTGGCGGAGGTCGCTCCGCCGTCGGAAGAGGTTGTCCAATTGCAAAAACAAGCTGAGGAGAATGTGAACGAGATTATGGCGTTGGACATGAATGCCATGGAGAAGAGATCTCTCATGGTGAAATCAATTGATGGTTTTGGCATGGACAGTCTCCATCAGTCTTCCCGCAGGAATTCTTTGCTGCAGTCCAGCATTGGAACTCTCGCTAAGAGTGGTGAGGAGGGAGGGGTGGTGTCTAAGAGTCTGGCGGATTTGCACCGGGAGATTAAAAGCTTGGATCCGAGTCCTCTTGATTTTACTAAAACGGGTGTTCTGGGCAAGGTTTTTAACCCTATTCGTAATTATTTTGCCAAATATGAAAGGGCGGATGCTGTCATCAAGGATGTGCTGGTGTCTTTGGATAGGGGCAAGGAGACGTTGAAAAATGATAACACGACTCTTGAAATTGAGGAGCAGACGCTGCGCGAGGTTACGAAAAAGCTCATGAAAGAGATTGAATTGGGCTCTCTTATGGATGCGGTGGTGGAGCGGGCTATTGAGGAGGAAAGGGCTAAGGGCGGGGACGAGGATAAGATCCGCTTTGTGACGGAGGAGGTTCTCTTCCCTCTGCGTCAGCGCGTCATGGATATGCAGCAGATGATTGTGATTAACCAGCAAGGTATTGTGGCCATGGAGGTGATTCGCCGGAACAATAAGGAGCTGATGCGGGGGGTGGATAGAGCTAAGACGGTTACTGTTACGGCTTTGCGCACGGCAGTCATGGTGGCGAATGCTCTTTATAATCAAAAAATTGTCCTGAAAAAAATTGAATTGTTGAATGAAACTACCAACACCCTCATCTCATCCACGTCCCAAATGCTTAAGGAGCAAGGGACAGCGATTCACAGGCAGGCTGCTGAGACAAATGTGTCTGCGGAGGTTCTGAAGGCTGCTTTCAACGATGCCTTGTCAGCTTTGGAGGATATTTCCACATTCAAGCAGCAGGCGTTGCCGAAGATGCAAGAGTCGGTGGCCCAATTTAGGGAAATGGCGGTAGTGGGGGAGAAGGAAATTGCGCGCTTGGAGAAAGGGAATCTGTTGGGGTGAGGGGGAAAGGCTGAACTTGGCCGTACCTGAAATCCGAGTTGACAGATTCATAATTTTTTTGTTAGAATGAGTGGGCGTTCCAAGAGCGTAAATTCCCGATGGAGAAAGAAGGTGATTCTTTTGAAAGCAAAAATCCATCCTCAATATAAGCAGACGACAATTACATGCGCCTGTGGGAATAGTATTGAAACGGGGAGCACGAAGGAGAAAATCAGGGTTGAGATTTGCTCAAACTGCCATCCGTTTTATACAGGTGTGCAGAGATTTGTGGATTCCGGCGGGCGGGTTGACCGTTTCAAGAAAAAGTATGGCATGGACTGAACATGAGTATGAAAGAATCGATATGGGAAAGAGGGGCAGTTTCTGAACTGCTCTTTGTCCTATGTGGAACGAATTTTGACATTCGAAATAAGAAGATCGACAGGCAAAGTCCAAAATATGAAAAGGATTAAGAAAAAGATATGGACGTTAATGAGAATAAAATAGAGGTGGAAACGGCGGTAAGCCATACCCGGGATGAGAGCCAAGGAGATTCGGGGAACTCCACGGGAAGGCCGGTTCAGTACGGGGGTCAGGCCTTGATTGAAGGGGTTATGATGCGTGGAACCCGTGAGTATTGCATAGCTTTGCGCTTGCCTGATGGCAGCATTGAATTGACACGGAAGCCTCTTAGCGCATGGCCGAAGAAGAAGATTTGCAGGATTCCCTTGGTGCGGGGATGTGTGGCGCTCATTGATTCCCTTGTGGTGGGCATGAAGGCAATTACGTATTCGGCGGAACGGGCTATGGACGGGATAGATGAGGAGACGGAGACACCTGAAGGGGCGCATGGAGAGACACCTGGAGAGACACACAAAAACGCGGACGGAGAAACGGTCAAGGAGGCGCATGGAGAAACCGCCGAAGAGACGCGTGGGGAAACCGCCGAAGAGACGCATGGAGAAACGGCCGAAGAGGCGCATGGAGAAACCGCCGAAGAGACGCCTGCAAAGAAGACTAAGATCATGGAGAACATTTTTATGGCGCTGGCTCTTGTGTTGGGTATGGGGATTGCTATTGTTCTTGTGGTTATTCTTCCTGTGGGGGGAGCGCATTTGCTGCAGGGGATTCCAGCTTTTTCGGGAACGCTGGTGCAGAATTTGATTGAGGCCTTGTTCCGCTTGATTATTCTGTTTCTTTATATGCTGGCGATTTCGCGTATGAAGGATATTCAGAGAGTGTTTGCCTACCATGGCGCTGAGCATAAGGTGATTTTTACCCACGAGGACAAGGTGCCGCTGACTGTGGAAGAGGCGCAAAAGCGGGTGCGTTTTCATCCCAGGTGCGGTACAAGCTTTTTGTTGATGGTGGCGATCGTAAGTATTTTTGTTTTTGTGTTTCTGGGACTGGAACCTTGGTGGTGGCGTTTTCTGTCCCGGTTGCTGTTCTTGCCTGTGGTGGCGGGGATCGCTTATGAAATTCTGAAGTTCAGCGGGCGGCATATGGATTCGCCATGGTTATCCTGGCTCGTTGCCCCTGGGCTTTGGCTGCAAAAACTGACGACCCAGGAGCCGGATGAGCAGCAGTTGGAGGTGGCGATTGCGGCCCTGAATGGCGTGCTGGAATCAGGACAGGAATTGGAAGGAAGGGATCTTTGAGATAAGATCTTTGAGATAAGATCTTTGAGATCATAAGGAGTAACTATAATGTTTGATAAATTGGCGGATATTGAAAATCGCTATGATGAACTGACCCGCCTGTTGAGCGATCCCCAGGTGATTTCCGCGCCGGAGGAGTTTCGCAAACATGCGAAAGCTCAGGCGGCAATCAGTGATGTGGTGGAAGCGTTTCGTGCCTTTAAGTATATTGAAGGTCAGTTGAATGACCTGAGGGAGATGCTTGGGGATGAGGCGGATGCGGACATGCGGGAGATGATTGTGGGGGAACAGGGGAAGCTGAATGGGGAGCTGGCGGACTTGCGGGAGAGGCTTAAGGTGCTTTTGCTGCCGAAGGATCCCCATGATGAGAAGAATGTCATTGTGGAGGTGCGCGGCGGAACGGGCGGAGAGGAAGCGGCTTTGTTTGCTGGGGATCTTTTTCGCATGTATACGCGCTATGCGGAAATGAAGCGGTGGCGCGTGGAGGTTCTGAATGCGAATTATACGGATATTGGGGGCGTCAAGGAGGTTGTGTTCCTGATTGAGGGCAGCGGAGCGTACAGCCGTCTGAAGTTTGAGAGCGGCGTCCATCGTGTGCAGCGCATTCCGGCGACGGAATCGGGAGGGCGCATTCATACGTCGGCGGCGACGGTGGCGGTGCTGCCGGAGGCGGAAGAGGTGGATGTGGAGATTAACCCGAATGATGTCCGGGTGGATATTTTTTGTTCCAGCGGTCCGGGGGGACAGTCGGTGAACACGACTCAGTCGGCGGTGCGGGTGACGCATGTGCCAACGGGGATGGTGGTATCCTGCCAGGATGAAAAGTCTCAACATAAGAATAAGGATAAGGCGATGAAGGTTTTGCGGGCGCGGCTTTTGGAGAAGATGCAGATGGATGCCCATGGAGAGATGGCGGAGACCAGGAGGAGCCAGGTGGGGAGCGGGGACCGGAGTGAACGTATTCGGACGTATAATTTTCCTCAGGGCCGGGTGTCGGATCATCGGATTGGGTTGACGCTGCATAAGATTGAGGCGATTATGCTGGGGGATCTGGATGAGGTGATTGACGCGCTGATTACGACGCATCAGGCGGAGCTGCTGCAGTCGGCGTCTGTGGAGTGAGGTTTTTTTGACAACGGATATAGTGTGTTTGTTGAATGAAGGGAGTGAACTCTTGGCGCGGCGAGGGGTTGAGGCCGCGCGAACGGAGGCGGTATTGTTGTTGGCTTTTGCGCTGGGGAAGCCTAAGGAGTATGTGTTTCTGGAATCCCAAAGGAGTGTGACGCCTGAACAGGAGCGGATCTATCGGGAAGCCTTGGCTCGGCGGGCCCGGCGTGTTCCCTATGCGTATATTGTGGGGTCACGGGAGTTTATGGGTCTGGATTTTTGTGTGAATGAGGCGGTGTTGATTCCGAGGCCCGAGACGGAGACGCTGGTGGAGACGGTGCTGGCGCAAAAACAACTCTTTGGGCAAGGGGCGAGGCTCACAGCGCAGGGTGAAACGGATGCTGAGCACTCCATAACGCATGCGCTTGGGGATGGGGTATCCTTGCTGGATCTGTGCACGGGGAGCGGGGCGGTGGCGATAGCTTTGGCGGTGAACTGGCGGGAGCTGACATGTGTTGTGGGAACGGATGTGTCCCAAGAGGCGCTGGAGGTGGCGCGTGGTAATGCCCGGCGTTTGGGGGTATCGGCTTTGTGGCGGCAGGGGGATCTGTGGGAGGCTGTAGGCGAGGGCGAGGTTTTTGACTGTATTACGGCGAATCCGCCGTACATATCGGATGGGGACTATAGGATGTGTGGCCCTGAGGTGCACTGTGAACCGAGGGCCGCTCTGTGGGGGGGGATGGATGGCTTGGAGTTTTATCGCCGGATTGCGGCGGAAGCGGCGGATCACTTGAAGACTGGCGGACGGATGTACTTGGAGATTGGGTGGCAGCAAGGGAGGTCTGTCTGTAAGGTGTTGGAGCACGCGGGGTTTAGGGCGGAGGTTTTCCGCGACTTGGGGGACCGGGATCGGGTGGTGGTGGGCCGGAAAGTGTGAAAAATATAAGCTCCTCATGATTTCAATGATCATGAGGAGCTTTTTAATGTGGGCCGATTAGGAGGGAAAGGTCTTTCCCCTACAGTTGCAGGATATCAACCGCGTAGATATGGCTTAATATCCGGATTTAGGCACGAGGGGTATTATAATCACGTCGGGATTTTTAACCCATCTTCCTACTTGGGGTTTTTTGTGGTGAAACTTTTTGGGAGGTTTTGACTCGTCCGCCACTTTGCCTTTGACTTTCGGAATGAGGAAGTTCGCGTCCACAGGATCTCCTGTTATCAGTCTGTTGTTTACCATAACGTAGGTTAATGTGGTGGGGCCATTGGTGTTATAATCCTTGTCGGAAACAAAGTTGCTTGCAGTAGTATCCAATGCAATATGGTAACTATAACGGTAGGTTCTTTCTGCAACAGGTGTTGCGTCTTTCAAATTCCACTCAAGCGTATTACTCTCGAACTTCAGGGGGCCGTTGGCAGGAATAAGTTCAAGAAAGTTAATGTTTTCTCCCATGGGATCCTTGACGACCCATGCCTCAGACCATTTCTCGATGCTTTCGGTAATTTCGGCAAAAGCTTTATTGAGTTCAGACGCATTGTCGGCCGTATAGGCGTAATCTGGACCAGATGACAGTGAACTCAGCAACGGTGTATACGTTGGAGTGAGTCCGCATCCTATTGTATAAAGCTTAGCCCCTTTTTGGGTCTTAATAACAGTTGCCATCTGCGCTGCAAAGGTTTGAGATTGGGGGTCATAAGTGCCACCGCTGCCAGCACTACTGTTAAGGGGTGTGTTAATAGCAATACCTGAATAACTTGTATCAGGGTTGTGTTTGTTAGGCTCACCGTCAGTAAACAAGATTACGGATTTATTGCCTATAGCACTGACAGATCCGGCATCCAACAAATTGCGGGCCAGTTGAAGACCACCCTGAGTGTAGGTACTCCCATTTGCATTCATACTGTTGATCTTGCCTATCAATGCGCTTCGCTGAGAAGGGTCAGTAATATCTGTCCAATCGTCTACAATTGTTGCGTTCGTCGCATAAGTGGCAAGTGAAACATACCGCTTTGTAGTGCCTGATACGTTCGCAAATTCTGTCAGAAAATTGGTGGCCGCCTGTTTCAGATCTGCTATTCTTGTGCCTTGCATAGACCCCGAAACATCAAGCACAAGCACAACAGCAGCGTCTTCAGAGGTCTGAATCTGCGTAATGTCAATACCTGTTTGGACTTCAAGCTCAATAATGAACTCGTTGGCAGTGTCTGTGCCTTTTACGGTTTTGCTAAGCGATACAACAGCATCGCCTCCAAGTGCAGTTGCATTAACCTTCTCGCCGGAGGCATTATAATATACTGTGCCACCTGCAGACACAATCTGGCTGTCTGAAAGCGCAGCAAGAAGAGTCGCAGGGAAAAGAGTCACTACTAAAGTGACAACTATAAGGCAACTGATAACACGTTTTGCTTTTCTCTTCATAACGGTATCTCCTCCTTTTTGTTTTGGAATCCTTCTTTGTTTTGGAATCCTTCTTTATTTTTGAAACCCTTCTCTGTTTTGAAACCCTTCTTTCTCTTTAATTGATAATTTTTTCACCTCCTCATCATTAAATAAATTAATAGAAACTAGAAATAAAGTAAAATATTGTAAACTGCCTCACCTTTTATTAAACAACATTATCTAGCTAAATTCAACAGTAACATTCTTATATTTTTTCTATAATTAGGCATAATCATACGCGTTCTGATAGGGGATGAGGGGCCGTTCCAGCCTTGAAAACAACGGGAAACTGGAGTAGTATGGATAGAGTACTCCGAAATACGTGCACACCAACTCGTGTTTCGGACTTGGCAGTGTACTGATACTCTTTGAAAAAATTGAATGAAAGTTGAGTGGGATCCCCTGAGCAGAATGATCACACAGGAAACAAAAATGCTGCAATGCCATATCGATGCCACTACAGACCCGACTATTTGGCAGGAGGTTTTGCGGGAGGGGGCGCGGCTGCTTCAGGCGGGGGAGCTGGTGGCGTTTCCCACGGAGACGGTCTATGGGTTGGGGGCGAATGTTTGGGATGCTGAGGCGTGCGCCCGGATTTTTGCTGTGAAGGGACGGCCTGAGGATAACCCTCTCATTGTGCACGTGGCATCGCTTGAGCAGGCCCAAGATGTTGTGGCGTGTTGGTCTGAGGCGGCTCAGGTGTGTGCGGAGAGATTTTGGCCGGGGCCTTTGACTTTGGTATTGCCGAAAAATCCGGCGATTTCTGATGTGGTAACAGGGGGGGGAGATACGGTGGCAGTGCGTGTTCCGGGGCACCCTGCTGCCCGGGCTCTGATTGCTTGGGCCGGGTGCCCGGTGGCGGCGCCCAGCGCCAATATTTCCGGCAGGCCGAGTCCTACCCGGGCGGATCATGTTTGGGAAGATTTGGGGGGGAAGATTCCCCTCATCATTGACGGGGGATCTTGTGCGGTGGGGGTGGAGTCCACTGTCCTGGATCTGAGCGCAGAAAGGCCTGTGTTACTGCGGCCGGGCGGCGTGACCTGGGAGGAGCTGAGGGAGGTGCTGCCGGGGTTCGAGAGTGGAGGTTCGGAGTTTGAACAACGAACCACGGCTAAGTCTCCGGGCATGAAGTATAGACATTACGCGCCGCGAGCGCCTATTCACATTCTCGCGGGCGCTCCGGAGGAACGGGTGAAAGAGATTGTGGCGGCTGTACAGGCTAAAAAGGCGCCTCTGGGACTCCTGTGTTTCACAAGGACAGCTGCGCTGCTGGAGCCTTGGGTGGTTGAGGCTCTTGATGTCCTCAAGGTATTTGCGGATGATGATGGGGTGAGAGAAGGGGCAGCGGAGCTTTTTGCGGCCATGAGGGGCTGCGATCAGGAAAATGTGGCGCTCATTTTGGCGGAGGCCAGTGAACGGGGGCAATTAGGATTGGCCTATATGAATAGGCTGGAAAAAGCGGGGGAGTGATGGAGTGATGGATTAATGGAGTGACAAAGATTTGCAGATTTACAGGAGTGACAAATTTGAAGAGATTTACAAATTTACATAAAATCGACAGAGATGCGGTTGTGAAATTTGTGATTTTGCAGTATGATAGTAACTTACAGACGCGAAGCGTCAGCAAAAAACAAGAAAATCCAATGCTGACCACTAACCACTGATCACTGACCACTTGCGGGCAAAGCCCACGTTAGAGGAAAGAGAGGAAAGAGATATGACGAAATCCGAGAAATTAAGTGCCCTGAAAACCATGAATCTGGCTTGCTGCGAGTGTGCTCTCCGGAGCGGCTGTAAGGGAGTGGTTTTTGGCGAGGGCAATATAGAGTCGCCTGTTATGTTTGTGGGGGAGGGTCCGGGACAAACAGAGGACGAACTGGGGAAACCTTTTGTGGGACGAGCGGGGGAGCTGCTCAATAAAATGCTGAAAGAGGCTGGGTTCCTGAGGCAGGATGTGTACGTCACAAATATTGTCAAATGCCGTCCGCCGGGGAACAGAACGCCGGTTCAGGCTGAAATGGAGACTTGCCTGCCTTGGCTGCGCAAACAGTTCAGTATCCTTAAGCCGCGGTATATGGTGCTGATGGGATTGGCGGCAACTCACGGTATTTTGGACAAGGATATCCGGATGAACCAGTGCCGGGGCAAGTGGTTTCAGCGGGGAGATATCATGATGATGCCTGTGTATCATCCGGCGGCGGTGCTGCGCAATCCGGCTTGGCGCGAGACCTGTATTGCGGATTTTCGTTTGGTGAAACAGGTCTGTGAGGATGCTGCCGGCGGAGCGGAGGAGCCACAGGAAAAAAGAGGCTAAAGGAGATCTGCTTATATGGCCGGAAAAAAAACCGACAGAGGAACGGGAAAATCGACCCGGTCCCGTAAAAAAAGTCATACAGATGGCAAATATGTCAGCCACGTGGTTAAGAACGAAATCATTGGTATTCTTTTAGTAGGTCTGGCCTGTCTGGGGCTTGTGCTCATGTTCACAGGGAGCGGGGGCGTTGTGGGAACCGGTGTGATGAATGTTCTGCGGCTGATTTCCGGGGATGCTACAGTCATCATTTTTTTGGGGGTTGCCGCCTGTGGATTTCTGATTATGAGCAATACATCTCAGCCTCTGCGTATCCGCATTATGGGGATTACCCTGAGTTGGGTTGTGACCGCGGCTTTTGTACACTTGGCTTTGGGGAGCATGGCAACAATGGAATCGGCGTTTCAAGGCTTGGGGGGCGGCGTGGTCGGGGGCGCGCTGGCTTTTTTGCTGGAGAAGGGCGTGGGCAGAAATGGGAGTTATGTGATTTTGGTGGTGGTGGGCCTTATTAGTTTGCTGCTGATTTTTAACCGATCGCTGGTTCAACTCATCGGCTGGGTGGGATCGAAGATGGGGCGCGGGGCGGGGAAGATTGGGGCCCAGCTTAGTGATTTTGGCAGCGAGGTGTTTGGGGACGGCAGTTTGGCCAAGGATCGGGACGGATCCGGGTCAAAAGAGAGGACGAAGGGCAAGGGCCAGGGACGGCACAAGGGCGGCGCCAAGGGTACAGATGAGGGAGAGGGGGAGGCTGTCACTGTGACGACGTCCCCGGAGGATAAAGCGTGGCCGTATCAATATTTTGCCGGCGGGTATGGGCCGGAAGGTGACAAGGATGCGGATGCGGACAGTGATGAGGTTGAAGTGTTTCACTTTAATGATGAAGAGCAGGATACCGGCGAGCTGCCTTCTTTTGTCCAAGGGGAGAAGGGAGCGGAACTGGCTCCGGCTGAGGCCGCCGGGAAGGAAACGGGAGCGGTTGCTGCTGCAGGAGATCATCAGTCCCAGCGAACCGGGACCGACTTGAGGGCGAAGGGGCCGGTATCGGCGGGATCCCGGGACACGCGCCAGCTTGTACAGAGTACGCCCCTGTCGCGGCAAAGTGTGCGGGGGCGGGTCTACAAATTGCCGGGCCTGAATCTTCTGCACAAACCTTTAAAAGATAAAAATGCTCATCTGAATAAAAGTATTACGGATAATGTAAAACTATTGGAAGAGACATTGGGAAACTTTGGTGTGACGGTCAAGGTTGTCCGGGTAACCCAAGGGCCTGCGATCACGCGCTTTGAACTGCAGCCTGCTCCGGGGATCAAGGTCAGCAGGATTACCAGCTTATCCGATGATATTGCCTTGGCTCTGGCAGCGTCGAATGTCCGCATTGAGGCGCCTATTCCGGGCAAGTCTGTGGTAGGGATTGAGGTTCCCAATCAGGAGATCTCTGCGGTGCATTTCCGTGAGGTGATTGATTCCCCGGAATACAAAAATATGCCAAGCAAAATGACGGTGGCTCTAGGCAAAGATATTTCGGGGCACACTATTGTGGCGGATCTGGCGAAAATGCCTCATCTGCTGATTGCAGGGGCCACAGGATCGGGGAAATCGGTGTGTATTAACAGCCTGATTTGCAGTATTCTCTATAAGGCTTGTCCGGATGAGGTGAAAATGCTGCTTATCGATCCCAAAATGGTGGAGCTTATCAACTATAATGGGGCGCCTCACCTGATTGCGCCGGTGGTGGTGGAGCCGCAGAAGGCGGCGGGGGCTCTTAAATGGATGGTCACAGAGATGGACAGCCGCTATGAGCTGTTTGCCCGGGCGGGGGTTCGCGACGTGGTGCGCTATAATTTCCTGGCGGCGGAGCAGGAGGAAAAAGCCAAGCAGAAAGCTGCACAGGCGAGTAACCTGAACGATATCGAGCCGGATATCGAACCCGGGAAGAATAAAGAGGCTGCGCGGGATGGGGACGAATCTGAACCTAATGAGTTCTCTACGGGGGTTTTGCCTTATGTGGTTATTGTTATCGATGAACTGGCTGACCTGATGATGGTGGCGCCGGCTGACGTGGAAGATGCGATCTGCCGCCTGGCTCAAATGGCCAGGGCCGCGGGCATCCACTTAATTGTCGCGACTCAGAGACCGTCGGTGGATGTCATCACGGGCCTTATTAAAGCGAATATTCCGTCACGTATCGCTTTTGCTGTCTCGTCCCAGATTGATTCCCGCACGATTCTGGATATGGCTGGGGCTGAAAAACTGTTGGGGCGCGGCGACATGTTGTACAGCAATATGAGCATTGCGAAGCCGATTCGTGTACAGGGATGCTTCTTGGATGATGGGGAGGTCAAAAATATTGTCGAGTTCTGGAAACATCAGGCGAATCCAGAATATTTGGAAATTCCGGAAGGAAATTTCCAAGTGGCGCAGAACGAAGAACCAGAGGATGAATTGTTCTATAAAGCGGTTCAAATTGTGATTGACTCTGGTACGGCATCTGTGTCCTACTTGCAGCGGCGCTTGAAGATTGGGTATACCCGCGCGGCCCGGCTCATGGATACCATGGAAGAAAAGGGTGTTGTGGGGAAGTCGGAGGGCGCTAAGCCTCGGGAGATCTTGATGACTCGCGGTGTTTTTGAACAGAGATTTGGGCAATGGCATGAGGGATGATGTGTCAATTGAGTAGAGCAGAGTAGGTGATTAGAACTATGGCTGGTGAAGGGGGACTTTTACGTGAGGCGAGAGAAGCCCGCGGGTTGACTTTGGCAGATATTGAACAGATCATAAAAATCAGAAGGGTCTATCTGCAGGCTTTGGAAAATGAGATGTATGAAGAGATGCCGGGAGATACTTATATCCGGGGATTCTTGCGCGGTTACGCCCGGGTTGTGGGGCTGAAGCCTGATGAGATTGTCGAGATGTACTTGGACAGCCGCAGGCCGAAGGAGATTCCGATCCTTACCGAGAAGACTCTTAAAAAAACATCGGTGGGGAAGGGGCCGCTGGTTGCTGTGCTTGTCGTGGTTTTGGGCATTGTTGGGTTTTTGGGGTATCATGGATATCGCCAATGGGCTGGCAAAGGGCCTGAGGCTGTCTTGGATCAGGGAACGGGTCAAGAGACGGAGACGGAGACGGAAGAGGACACGAAATCGGAGCTGGGACTGGGGCCCGGGTTGGAGTCGGAGCCCGGGTTGGAGCCTGGGTCGGAGTCGGATGAGGAGGCTGTACCGTCAACGTCTGTGAATACGGCGCCTTTGACAGCCGAGATTTTTTTTGAAGCGCGCTGCTGGATGAAGGTTAAAGCGGATGGCAGGGTGGTGATGGAGGAGACTGTTGACGAGGGCGCAACGAGAACGATTACGGCGGAGGATAAAATTGAATTTGTTTCGATTGGTTTTCCGCCGGGGATTCGGATTGTTTTTAATGGCAAGGAGCTGCCACGGTTTGGGGTGACGCCTGTCAGTAACTTTGTGTTGACGGCAGATAATCAGAGGTGAAATGGGAAGTGGGATGTTGGAAGTGAGAGAGAAGGTGGCGCTCATCAACCTGGGGTGTGAAAAGAACTTGGTTGATGGTGAGGTTCTGATGGGGTTTTTGGCGGAAAGATATGCGCTTTGCGAGGATCCGGCCAAAGCGCATATTCTTATTATTAATACGTGTACTTTTATTGAGGCGGCCCGGGAGGAGTCTATTGAGATGATTCTGTCTATGACTCACTATAAGAAAACGGGTTTGGCGAATAAGGTGGTGGTGGTGGGTTGTATGGCTCAACGTTATTGCGATGAGCTTCTGGAGGAGATTCCGGAGATTGATGGGGTGTTCGGGGGTGAGGATCTGAGCGGGTTTGTGAATTTTTTGGAGGCTTTGGAGCGGGAGCGGCTGGGGGTGCGCCGGGAGCGGCCGGAGTTTCTCTATGATGAGACGATGCCCCGGGTGAGGACGTCGGCGGGGTATTTGGGATATGTTAAGATTGCGGATGGGTGTGATAATTGTTGTACATATTGTGTTTTGCCGCAAACCCGGGGGCCTTTTCGCAGCCGGTCGATGGATTCGGTGGTGGAGGAGGTGCGGTGTATGGCGGCGGAAGGGGTTAGGGAGGTTATTTTTCTGGCCCAGGATACGACCCAATATGGCGTGGATCTCTATGGGGCGCCTAAGCTGGCGGAATTGCTGCGCCGGTGCTGCCGGGTGGAGGGGATTGTCTGGTTCCGGCTGATGTATTGTTATCCGGAACGGGTGACGGATGACTTGATTGAGGTGATCCGCAGTGAGCCGAAGATCTGCTGCTATATGGATTTGCCGCTGCAGCACGCGGCGGACAGGGTGCTGGCGGCGATGAACCGCCGTTACTCTCAGAGGGAGGCGCGGGAGCTTGTACATAAGCTGCGGGGGCGGATACCGGGCATGACGCTGCGGACGACGTTTATTACGGGGTTTCCGGGGGAATCGGAGGAGGATTTCGAGGAGCTGAAGGGGTTTGTCCGCGATATGGGGTTTGATCATGTGGGGGTCTTTGCTTACTCTCAAGAGGAGGAGACACCGGCGGGGAGGCGGTCGGATCAGATTGATCCGGTTCTGCGGGAGAGGCGCCGGGAGGAGCTTATGCTGCTGCAAGGGGAGTTGGCGGCGGCCCGGGGGTGCCGGCGTGTGGGGGAGACGATTCGTGTGGTGCTGGAAGAGCCGTGTCCGAGAGGGGAGGTTCCGGATTCGCGAACCCTGGATCAGGAACCTCGAGTCTGGGTGGGGCGGTCTGAGGGGGACGCACCGGAAGTGGATGGATCTGTCTATGTGCGGACGCAAGGGGCGTATGCTCCCGGGTGTTTTGTGGAGGTGCGTGTGACGGAAGCTTGTGGGTATGATCTCTGGGGAGATGCTTTGGAGGAAGAAGCGGGAGAGGAAGTTCTGTTATGAATTTAGCGAATGGGATTACGCTGGTGCGTATCGCCTTGATTCCGGTGATGGTGGCGGTTTTGGCTGTGGCGATTTCGGTGGAGGCACATATAGAGAGCGAGGTGCTGTCGTATAGTATGGCATTGCGCACCTTAAGGATCGTGGCCGCAGGACTGTTTGTGCTGGCGGCGGCGACGGATTGGCTGGATGGTTATGTGGCGCGAACCCGGGGACTGGTGACGGATTTGGGTAAGTTTCTGGATCCGTTGGCGGACAAGCTGTTGGTGTCGGCGGCTTTGATTATGCTGGTGCAGCTGGGGGAGATCAGCGGGTGGATGGTTTGGGTGATTTTGGCCAGGGAATTTGCTGTGACGGGGCTGCGGGCTGTGGCGGCGGCGGCGGGGCGTGTGGTGGCGGCCAGCTGGTGGGGGAAGGTGAAGACGGCGGTGCAGATGGTGGTGATTACACTGTTGCTGCTTGGGGTGGGGACTCCTTACTTTTATGGAGAATTCGGCGCGGGTTTCGGCCCGGGGAACGCGTTTGTTGTTGATGCTTTGCTTTTTGTGGTTATGCTTGTAACGGTGGTGTCGGGGGTCGAGTATTTTTGGAAGAACCGGGGGGTTTTTGTGTCCGCCTCAAAGAAGTAGATGAATAATGATTATTTTACAGATGATAGGATATTATAATCTTTATCCCATTAACTGAATGAGAAGATTGGGGAAAAGATGAAACTTGTCTGGAAGTTAGCTATTCCACAAACATGTATTGTTGTTTGCTTTGGCTTGATTAGTTTCCTTGTGATCAATTCCTCATTTACCAATATGCGCGAACACTATGTCAAGGATGTTATAGAAAACCGTTTTCAATTCATAATGGCACAGATTGAAGTCAGTGCTCAGAGATCCGTGGACGAGACTTCCATGTTTGTACGCCTTCCGGCTGTGATGCAGGCCTATGAAATTGCGTTAAGCGGTGATAGTGACGATCCGTATTCGCCTCAGTCCCAGGAGGCGCGTGACCTGCTGCGCCAAGCGCTTGCTCCCATGATGAACGGCCGCGACGAGGTGACGGGGAGAAAGCTCCAGCTGCATTTTCACCTGCCCAACGGGTTGAGTCTGGTTCGAGTGTGGCGCGATAAAAACACTCGGGTTAACGGAGAATGGGTTGATATTTCCGACGACCTCAGATCATACCGGCCCACCGTTATGGATGTAAACAGGGATGGAGAGATAGCTAAGGGCCTGGAGCCTGGCAGCGGCGGATTTGCCATCCGGGGAGTGATTCCTGTCATCGCAGCCGACGGCAGGCAAATTGGGTCTGGAGAAGCCCTTCAGGAATTCGATCCCATCCTGGAGGCTGCAAATGAAGAAGGAAAGGTTTTCGTCTCTTTGTATGCGAATAATGAGCTGCTTGATTTTTCTGTGGAACTGCAGGATCCGGAAAAATACCCGCCAAAAGGGGAGTTTGTTCAAGTATTCGGAACACATGACAACCCTGTTGAATCCTTGATTTCTGCCGAAATTTTGTCCAGTGGAAAAAATGGGATTCTCTTTGAAGACCATGGATCAACAACTCTGGCGACGTTCCCTCTTGCCGATTACCGGGGGAATCAAGTCGGGGTATTGGTTTTCGCCATGAATACCGGCGCCATGACGGCACTTGCTAACACGGCGGCGCTTATCCTGGCCCTCATGCTTGCGGGTATGACAACAGCGCCTACTCTGGCGCTTTTGCTGCAGCTGCGCAGATTAGTTACACGCCCGCTGAATAAGATCAAGGCAAAGATTCAGGATATTGCTGAGAATCGGGTTGACCTGAGCGAACGGATTTTCAACCGCCAGAAAGATGAAATTGGCGAACTGGCGAGGTGGTTTAACACGCTAAGTGCGAAGCTGAATGCTATTTTGCAAGAACGTCAGGCTATGTTAAGCAAGATTCGCAGTGAATCTGAAAAATTCGAGGAAGCAGCTCATTGGTATGGATCTATTCTTGATTCCATACCCTTTCTGATTTTTGTTCAGGACACTGACATGAAATGGATATTCATAAATAAAGTGGCTGAGAATGTGCTTGGGAAAAGACGGGAAGATGTCATAGGTCTGCCTTGCAGGTATTGGGGTATCAGCAATTGCAATACTGATAAGTGTGCCATAGCCTGCGCGAAACGGGGGGTGAAGCAGACGCGCTTTTTATACAAAGGCGCGTCCTATCAGGCCAATGTGGAAATCCTCAGGAACTTACATGGTGAAATCACAGGTTTTATTGAACTTATACAAGACATTACTCAATTGGAGCAGTTGGCGCAAAAGGAAGCGGAGGCAAAATCAGCCAACCAGGCAAAATCCGCGTTTTTGGCCCATATGAGTCATGAGATCCGTACGCCGATGAACGCCATAATTGGGATGACAGAACTGGCTTTGCGGGAGGAAATGTCGAAAGCGGCCTACGAACATGTCCTGACCATTAAGCATGCCGGCGCAAACCTTTTGTCTATCATCAATGATATTTTGGATTTTTCCAAAATTGAATCGGGAAAACTGGAAATTGTCCCGGTGAACTATATGTTTTCTTCCCTGATCAACGATGTCATCAGCATTATTAGGATGAGGGTTCTGGATTCGCAGGTGCGTTTTGTTGTCAATATTGACTGCGGCTTGCCGGATGAGCTTTTTGGAGACGAAACCAGAATTCGTCAGATTTTGCTGAATGTTTTAAGCAATGCCGTCAAATATACGCAGAAAGGGGTTGTCTATTTAACAATTGAGGGGGAACTGGCAGAGGAGAATACTGTTAAGCTCAAAATAGCCGTGATGGACACAGGTAAAGGAATCAAAGAGGAAGACATGGGAAAACTATTCGGAGATTTTGTTCAGGTTGATCTGGTGAGAAACAGGGGTATTGAAGGAACAGGGCTGGGATTGGCTATCACGGGCCGTCTGATCCAGGCCATGGACGGGGAGATCGGCGTGTCTTCAGAATATGGTACAGGCAGCACATTTACGATTCTTCTGCCGCAAAAGTATACGTCCGGCAAAAAACTGGCTTCTGTTAAGAATGCGGAGGAAAAGAGCGTCCTTGTTTTCGAACGGAGGAATATATATATAGTTTCCATCAGACGCACTTTAGAAAACCTGGGTGTGAGCTGCACGTTTGTTTCATCTGATGCCGAGTTCAGTGTCAAATTATTAGCTAAAAAATATCCTTTTGTCTTTATTTCGTCGACGCTGTACGAACAGAACAGGGACATTGTGTCGGATCTTGGATCAGACACAAAAATTGTGCTTCTGACGGATTTTGGCGAAGCGGGTGTTGACAAGAATTTAAGCACTCTTGCCATGCCGGTGTATTCCTTGTCTGTTGCCAATATTTTAAATAATGTGGCGGATAGTTTTAACTACAGGACTCACGAAGAGCAAGGGACAAGATTTGTTGCGCCTGAGGCCAGGATTCTCATTGTGGATGATATTAAAACGAATTTGAAGATTGCCGAAGGATTGCTGCAGCCTTATAAAGTGCAGGTGGATCTGTGTACAAGCGGTATGGCAGCCATAAACGCGGCCGAATCAACAGTTTATGATCTGGTTTTCATGGATCATATGATGCCGGATATAGATGGTGTTGAGGCCGCTCGGCGCATAAGAGCGCTGGAGAGCAATACCTCGTACTATAAGGACTTGCCGATTGTTGCGTTAACGGCAAATGCTATTTCCGGGGCAGAGGATATGCTTATCAAGAATGAGTTTAATGATTATTTAACAAAACCGATTGATATGGTTAAGCTGAACATGGTTCTGGAAAAATGGATTCCCAGGGAAAAGAAGAAACCCTCCGGGGATAAAAACAGAACGGAAGCTGTGTCCTTGGGGCAAGGCGAGATTGAGGGGATTAATATTAATGAAGGCATTGCCATGACCGGCGGCTCAATGGATACTTATTTACAAACTCTTGCTATATTTTATGCTGACGGACTGGAAAAAATGGAGGAGATCAGGACTAGCTTGAAGGAGATTAATTTGCCTCTGTATACGACCTATGTCCACGCCTTAATAAGCGCCAGCGCCAGCATAGGCGCAAAAGAGGTGTCTGAGGCTGCGAAGGCTTTGGAGACAGCCGCAAAGCGACAGGATTTTGCGTATATCAGAGCCCATAATAATCAATTTCTGGAAGATCTGAAAAAGCTGCTGGAGGGGATCGATCAAAAGTTATCTATAAGCAGATAAATAGTCAAGGCAGGGTGCATACATGGAACACATGAATAACGGATATTTAATCATAATCGGGGGAGCGGAAGACAAAGAAGGGGAGTGCGTCATCTTAAGGGAAGCCGCCGAAATGCTGGAGGAAGATGATCTGCTCACAATTCTCACAACAGCCTCTCAAGTTCCGTTAGAAGTCGGTGGAGAATACAAGCGGGTTTTTAAAAAACTGGGGATGAATAATGCTCAGGTGTTGGATATAAAAACAAGAGATGTGGCCAACAGCCCTGAAATAGGCAAGCTGATAAAAGATTCTAAATGTGTCTTTATTACAGGGGGAGATCAATTAAGAATTACGAGTATATTGGGAGGGACAGAAGCGTATAGGGCCATAAAAGAAGTCTATTTTAGCGGCGGAGTGGTCATGGGAACAAGCGCGGGGGCTTCTGTCATGAGTGATACCATGGTGGTAAGAGGAAACGATAATGAACCGGCCAAAAAATGCACGTTAAAAATGGCGCCCGGATTAGATCTGATGAACAATGCTATTATTGACCAGCATTTTGACCAGCGGGGCAGGTTTGGGCGCCTGCTCTGCGGGGTGGCTGAAAATCCGGATGTTCTCGGTATTGGGATTGACGAGGACACCGCAATAAAAGTGTATCCGGATATGTTTTTTGAAGTTATAGGGTCAAACGTTGTCACACTTATTGATTGCTCAAATATCAAAAGTTCTAATGTTTCCGAGCAAAAACAAAATGGGGTTCTGACGGTTGTTGGCATAACAGTCCATGCGCTTGCCCAGGGATATGGTTTTGATATGAGAAACAGGGAAGTTAAAAAAATATAGGAGCTGCTGCAAGGCGCAAGGCGCAAGGCGAATCATTTTCGAATCATTTTGCCAAAAGGCAGGCTGAATGATTCGCCTTGCACCGCTATTACGGGTATAATGATGAGGATAGATGAAGTGTACACTCCAAGAAGGGGGAACTGATCCAATGAACGCGGATCATGTTGTAACATCGGTTGTGATTCCCATCCGTAATGAGGAGGCTTATATTGAGCAGTGCCTGCACTCATTGCTGCGTCAGGATTACCCTGTGGAGAAGATGGAGGTTTTCTTTGTGGATGGGGCCTCTGTGGATAAAACCTGTGAGATTGTACAGAAATACTGCGGGCAGTATTCCCATCTCCACTTGCTTAATAACCCTGATAAAACGGTACCCTACGCAATGAATATTGGTATTAAGGCGTCTTCGGGCCGCTATATTGTGCGCTTGGACGCGCATAGCGCCTATGCCGGCGATTATATTTCCCAATGTATTGCCTGCCTGGAAAGGACAGATGCTGACAATGTGGGCGGCGTGGCCCAGACCCAAGGCCAGGGGTTGTGGGGGAACGCTATTGCCCTGATGCTGTCGTCCAAATTCGGTGTGGGGAATTCGTCGTTCCGTGTGGGGGCAGAGGACGGATATGTGGATACCGTGCCTTTTGGCGCTTTTCGGCGGGAGGTTTTTGACAGGTATGGGCTTTATGATACCCGCCTGACGCGCAATCAGGATAATGAAATGAATTACCGCATCCGCAAAAAGGGAGGAAAGATCTACCTCTCCAATGAGATTCAACTTACCTATTTTTGCCGCGACTCGGTAGGGGCGATTGCCAAGATGGGGTTTCAAAATGGGAAATGGAATATTATTACGTCGTTTTTGTGTCCGGGAACCATGGGACTCCGGCACTTTATTCCGCTGGTGTTTGTGCTGTCCATAGTGATCTTGGGGGTGCTGTCCTTAGGAGCGCCGCATATGCTGTGGCCCTATGTCCTGCTGGCGGAAGGGGTGTGTTATGTGCTGGCGAGCGGCGGGTATGCGTTGAGTCTGGCGGGGAAGAAGGGTATGCGATACTTCTTGCCGCTCTTGGGGCTGTTTCCGCTGTTTCATATCTGTTATGGCGTGGGGTCGCTGCTGGGATTTTTGAGTCCCATAATCAGAACCCGGCGGAAGTAGCCGGCAAGGTGTTAGGGGCTTATATCCCATAGAAAGGAAGGAGACTATGGAGAATCAGGATTTTCTAGCCTATGGGCTGCCTCTTATTGAAGAGGACGATATTGCCGGGGTGGTGGACAGCCTCCGGTCAGGGTGGCTGACCCGGGGGCCAAAAACCATAGCTTTTGAAAAAGCTTTTGCGGAATATGTGGGCGCGAAGCACGCCATTGGGCTCAATTCGTGTACGTCGGGACAGCATTTGGGACTTGCCTGCCTGGGTATTGGCCCGGGGGATGAGGTGATTACCACGCCCATGACTTTTGTTTCGACGGTGAACACCATCTTACATGTGGGGGCGCGTCCGGTTTTGGCGGATATTGATCCGCGGACCATGAATAGTGATGTTCAAAAGATAGAGGAGGCGATTTCTCCCCGAACAAAAGCGATTGTGCCGGTTCATATAGCAGGGTACCCGTGTGATATGGATGAGATTATGGAGCTGGCCCGCTGCCATGGGCTGAAAGTTCTGGAAGATGCGGCTCACGGGGTACATACTCAGTATAAGGGGCGCATGATTGGCAGTATCGGCGACGCTACAGTATTTTCCTTTTATGCCACGAAGAACCTTGTTACGGGCGAGGGGGGTATGATCACCACAAATGATGATGATTTGGCGGAACGGCTGCGTCTTATGAGCTGCCATGGCCTAAGCCGCGGGGCCTGGAACCGGTATACGGCTCAAGGGAGCTGGTATTATGAGGTGTTGGCGCCAGGGTATAAGTATAATATGACGGATATTCAGGCGGCATTGGGCTTGAGCCAGTTGAACAAGCTGCCCAGGATGCAGGCGCGGCGCGAGGAGATTGCCCGGCGTTTCAATGAGGCTTTTGCCGGATGCCCCGCTATCGAATTGCCGGCGGATAGCCCGGATGTGCGCCACGCTTGGCATTTGTATATTATTAAGCTTAATCTGGATGAGATGAATATAGACCGGAATACTTTTATTGAACGGGTGAAGACCCAAGGGGTGGGAACCAGTGTGCATTTTATTCCGGTTCATAAACATCCTTTTCATCGCGACTATTTTGGCCAGGTGAGGTGTCCTGTGGCGGAGGAGGTTTTTGAGAGGATTGTGTCCCTGCCACTCTATCCGAAGATGTCTGATGAAGATGTGGAAAAGGTGATCCGGGTGGTTTTGGAAACGATTGAGTAGGGGCTGGCGAGGAATATAGGTGGCCTGATAAGGGGGGTATATGTTCGTGAAACGGATTCTTGATTTGTTCATAGCTGCGGTGTTGATGCTCATTGTGGCGCTTTTGTGGCTGCTGATTGTGATCTGGATCCGTTTGGACTCGCCAGGGCCGGCTATTTTTCGCCAGATCCGTATTGGGCGGGGCGGGAAGCCTTTTACAATCTATAAGTTTAGGACTATGGTGCAAAATGCCGATGAGGTTATGCGTCAGCGCCTGGAAAAACTTAAGGCTGAAGGGGAGTTTGATCCGGACAACTTTATCTTCCAGGAGAAGGATGACCCGCGGGTGACGCCGAGCGGCCGTTTTTTGCGCCGGACAAGCCTGGATGAGCTGCCTCAGCTGTTGAATATTTTGAACGGGACTATGAGTGTGGTAGGGCCTCGTCCGGAGGTGCCGGAGATTGTCAGCGAATATACGCCTGAACAACGGGGCCGCCTTGAGATGCTGCCGGGGGTTACAGGGCTGGCTCAGGTGAGCGGGCGCAGTGATCTGACGTTGAGCCAGACGCTGGAGTATGATCTGGAGTATGTGCGGGGATGGCGGTTGGGTCTGGATTTCCGGATTTTGGTGAGGACTGTGAGGGTGGTTTTTAGCGGGCGGTGATGGGAGTGTTTTACATCTCGAAAACAGTTGACTGATTGCCTCGGATATTGTAGATTTTTAGAAGGGGGTTAACACATGTCATACTCAATACCTGACTACATAAAGAACGCCAATACCAATGCTCTGATCATAGGGTATGTGTGGGGGGATGATCCCAAAGAGTTTGACTTTGATTACGGAGTGTCTCTTGATCACTGGACGGACAGACTGAAAAATGTCAGCCGGCGTGGAATTATTGCTCTGGGTATTGGCATATATGAATGGATTGTTGGGCGTTACCGCTCTTTGTCTGATGATCCCACTCCCTTCCAGATCGCAGAAAGCTGCTGGTGCGCCAATGTAAAGGAAGAGTATGGAAAATGCGTTGAGCCTTATTCCAGTGAACGTTCAGGTCCTGTGCGGGGGCCTTTGTGGTGGGCGGCTACATATCTTCTTCATATGGTGTATTCTCATGATGATCAAGATGACGCGCTGTACAGCGTTCCGGACACATGGCATGGGTGGCCTGATCTTGAATTTTTAATGCGGTTGGCCCTGCATATCCTTCCGGACACCAAAGTTTTTGAGCAATGGATGGATGTTGTGGCAGGCCGCTTGGTTCAGATGTACTCCGCGCGGGAAGAAGATCTTTGGGAGGATCTGTTTGATTTTGATGACGATGGCGATGGCGATGGCGATGAGGGTCATGATAACAGCAATGATGATGATAAGAAACGTGAAAAAAGCCACAAAAACACCCTTGTGGCCTGTGAAGTTCTGGATCCGGCCTGTGACTATTGGCCGGAACAAGCTCCTGTATTGCTGGATCGCTTTCTGCGGCAGGCGGATTATACACAGAATCCCCTTTTGTCGAGTCCTGAGGAACTTATGCAATCAGGGGTCAAACATCCTTACCGGCTTGAGCTGCCTGAATCAGGTACAGAGGGTGTGCAGGAGCACTCCATTGAGCAGATATCACAGGAATTATTGCAGCTAAACGCGATAACGCATCCTATTAACTATAAATGGAATGAGGCGGTACAATATGCGTGTACAGAGACAGGCAACCCTTCTTACAGGTTTGAGAAAATGTTACATAAAGTGGGGTATAAAGCCTCAATAGGCCTGGCAGCAGCGCTGTTAGAGTTAACTCTTTGCCGGCTCAGCAAAAGTCCGGATCTGACTGCTGCCATCGTACAAGACACCCAATATAAGCTTGAGGCTCTGTGGATGGCCGCCATAGATCCCTTGTATGTTCAGAAACTGGATTATGATCATAATGACCCCTCTGAAGGCATTATTAATGGGCCTTTGAGGGCATTCTTATCCTCTTTGAAGCATTTGTCAGAAACGTTCAATGCAAGATCCCGGTTTATTCATTCGAAAATAACTTCTATGGTTCTGATAGCCGAGCATATCACTCCTAAAAAGCAGCTCTTCCGGAAGTGGCTGTCACGGACTTTGAAAAAAGCTGTTGAAACCCACCCCTATAATTGGGAGTACATTCAATTTGCCGCCGCGGAAAGCGGGTTCACTGCCGAAAGAGAGTACCTCTATTGGAACGAACCTCCCGTTTTCCGTGACTTCTTTTTTGGGTTAGATTCGCAGTATAACGAGGATGCGGCAAGGCAGAAGACCCTTGCCCTTACGCAATCCGGGGATCCAGGCAATCCGTATCTGCGTCCTTTTGAAGAAATGGTCAGACTGGGTTTTGATGGAAAAATTGGAGGGAATATTTATGTGGACTGAGCAAATAACAAAGGGTCCGGAAGAGATCCCTGCCGAGGGGTTTGAGCTGGCGAAAAATCTGGCCGGCATCATAAATAACGGCGCAATCGATGCCGCAGAAACCCGAACCCTGGTCAGTTGGCTGAATGCTTTGGCTGGCCGGTACTCCGAAAGCCCTGAGATAACTCTGTATCTCGCCAGTGGGCTGGCTAACCTCACAGAAAAAGACGAGGTCAAGACTCTTGAGATCCGGATTTTGACAGGCCAATTGCGAACTCTGGTTAACAAGTACCCGGACAACCCGGGGATGGCCTTGTGTCTGGCCAAGGGGCTGGTCAACCTCATTGGCCGCGATGGGGTTGACACCGCAGAAAAACAAGTTAAGGCCGATCTGCTGCGTATCCTGGCTCACCAACACCCCTCCAACCATGAAATTGCTCTCCTGCTGGCGGAAACCCTTGTTACCCTCATCAGTCAGGACACTATGGACATCGTGGAAGCTCAGAGTCTGGTTACCCAGCTGCGCGCTCTGGCTGACCAACACCCGATTAATACCGAGATTACCCTCCGGCTGGCAGAGACAGATGCCCAGAATCCCACCAACACGAAAATCAGCCTTCAGCTGGCTGTGGGGCTGGTTCATCTCAGCAAACAGGAGGCCGGCATCACGGAAACCCAAAGCCTGGTCAAAGAGCTCCGTACATTGCTTGAGCGGCAGCGGGATCTTCTGGAGCGTATGCCCGAATTAATTGATACCCATGCCAAGGGGATGCTTCTCCGGAAAATTGCGCTTTCTGTTCGGGAAACCGCCCTGTGTCTAGCCACGGGACTTGTCAATCTCACCGAAAAAGACGGTATGGACGCCGCATCTGTCCGAACCCTTATTAATGAGCTGCAGGCCTTGGCCTGGCAATACCCTGCTGATCCTCCCAGCCGCGCCCCTTTCCAAGGGATCGCTGTCCAATTAGCCAAGGGGCTGGCCGGCCTTATTGAGAAAGGCGGGAGTGATATTGAGGAAACCCGAACCCTGCTGGACCGGCTGCGCACACTCGTCAAACAATATCCTTCCGATCCCAGAATTGTCTTCCGGCTGGTGAAGGGACTTGACAATCTTCTCCGCAGGGCTGAGGTTGACGCTGTAGAAGCCCAGGTGCTCAATCAGGAGCTTGAGCACATCAAAACCCTTCTGCCTAAGGAATCCCCTGTTGACGCGGCAATTGGCGACCTGCTTACACAGGATGGGACACGGGAGCCGTCCCCCGACGCCCATAAACGGGCGCGGGATCTGGTTAACGCTGCCTGCAGCCCCGAGGTTGATATCGCGCAGGCATGGACTCTCATTGAGTGGCTGTGTTTGTTGGCAGATGAACACCCTGACAAAGAGATTCTCTCTTCTTTGGCCAGGGGCCTGTACACTCTCACCCGCAAGGACAGGGTCGATACGCTGGATACCCAGACCCTGATTGACAAGCTGCGCGCGTTGGCAGACCAACACCCTGACGACTCTGAGATGACTCACCTTCTTGCAAGGGGATTGTATAACCTCATCCGCAATGAAAAAATCAATGTTGTCAAAACCCGGATGATGGTCGGCCATCTGCACAGGCTGGCTGATCAACACTCCAGCAATCAAGAGATTACCTTCCGTCTTCAACTAGCGATAGGGATGATAATTTTTATTGGCAAGATAGGAGCCAATACCAAGGAAGCCCGAACCCTCATCCGGAACCTGGCCGGCATATGGACTCATGTGCCGGCAGGCGATCTCCTTGATATCGCTATCGACAATCTGGATAAATTTATGGATGATGGAGATGGCGTCACTTTGGCGAGTGTACGCCGCAGGGCTTATGACATGTTAGGTTCCGACGCAACAGCCACCAAGGTTTTGTTGGAAGTTCATCGCCGCTGGGTTGAGAGGCATGACAGCGCTAACACTGGCAATTTGTATATGGACAAACCGGATGAGGCTCCTGCTGCCCCTATCCTGGCAGGAACGGACGAATCTGATGAAGGTCTTGACGAGGTTCCCGCTGTACGTCTCAAGCTGGCCCAGGAATTGTTTACCCTTACCTGCAACAGCAACATTGACGCCGCAAAGACACGAACCCTGGTCGACCATTTGCGCACCTTGGCCGACCAACACCCCACCAGCTCCGAGATTGCCCTCCTGTTGTTGAAGGGATTGGTCAATCTGAGCAGCAAGGACGGTGTTGACGACAGAGAGGCCCGCGCCTTTGTCAGCGATCTCCAGGCACTCATTAGCCAACATCCGGCCACCCCCGCCTTCACACTGCAGCTGGCCATGGGACTGGCTAATCTTACCTGCCATGCCCAGATTAGCGCCGCAGAAATCCGAACCTTAGTCAATCAACTGCGCAGGCTGGCAGAACGACACCCTGCCGATCCGGACTTTACCCTCCAGCTGACCAAGGGGCTTGTGAACCTCGCCCGCATCGAAGACGACGCAAGATCAATCCGGGCCTTGGTAGATCAGCTGCGTACACTGGTGGATCAATATCCGTCCAGCCCTGAATTCAGCCTCCATCTGGCGAAAGGGCTGTATAACCTCAGCTGTAAGGCCGGTGTCGATGCTGCAGAAATTCGGACATTGATCGACCGGTTGCATGGGCTGGCTGACCAGCATCCTGTTAATCATGACTTTTCTCTGCAGCTGGCCATGAGTCTGGCGAGCCTCAGCTGCAAGAGCGAGCTTGACGCTAAGGAGACCCGAGCCCTGATCCGTCAGATGCGCAAGCTGGCCGATCAAAACCCGGCCAAATCCGGCTTTATCTTGCAGCTTGCTATAGGATTGGCGAACCTGACTGGCAAGGACGATGTCGACATCGAAGAGACCCGAACTCTCACTGACCAACTGCAAACATTGACCGGCCAATACTCCTCTGAACCCGATCTTGTTCTGATGTTGGCAGAAGGACTGATAAACCTTATTGGCAAGGAGGGAGTCGATGCCGAAGAAATCCAAGCTCTGGTTCAAAAGATCGATGATAGCTGGATCCAACTGCCCGATCCTCTTGGCATGGCTATTGACAGCCTTGATAAGTATATGGATGACGAAAACGGCGTCGCCCTGGCTCTGGCATGCCGTGCTTCCTGTGATACATTGGGACTGAGCGCGACAGCGAGCAAGGTTCTGACAGAAGTCCACCGCCGCTGGATCAGGAAACGACTGGATAAACTCATCCATAACGATATCGGCGCTGATCGCAGCACGGTCATCGGCAAGGATACCCAAGGTGATGCAGTCAGCAAGGGCGGCACAGTCAGCAAGGGCGGTGCGGTTACCAAGGGCAGCGCGGTCAGCAAGGGCGGCGCGGTCAGCAAGGGTGGCCCGGTTCCCAGGGGCGGCACAGTCACCAAGGGTGGCGTGGTTACCAAGGGCGGCACAGTCGCCAAGGGCGGCGCAGTTACCAGGGGCGGCGCGGTTACCAGGGGTGGCGCAGTTACCAAGGGCGGCGCAGTTACCAAGGGCGGTGCAGCCACCCCGGTCGATACTGTCGCCTCGGAAAACCGGGCCCCGGTCAGCAGGCTGCTTGTGTTGGCTGACCAACATCCTGACAACCCAGAGATTGCCCTGCTCCTGGCAATGGAGCTGTATTCCTGGAGTGTCAAAGGAGACAGCACAGAAAACCAGACCCTGATCAGCCAAATACGCGCGCTGGCTGAACAACATCCCACCAGCGCTGAAATAGCCCTCCTTCTGGCCGCAGGTCTGTACACTCTTATCTGTAAAGAAAGCGCTGACACATCCGGAAAAAGAATTCTGGTCGACGAGTTGCACACACTGGCTGACCGGCATTCCGCCAACCCATCTCTTGTTCTCTTATTGGCGGAGGGGTTGGCCAGCCTCATCCATGAAGATGAGGTTGACTTCAAATCCACCCGGATCCTGACAGACAAGCTGGACGCGCTGGCTTCCCGGCACCCTGCCAATCCTCAAATTGCCTTGGGGTTAGCCAATGTTTTAGGTATCTTTATTGGAAAAACAGGGGGTGACGCCGTAGAAACCCGTTCCCTTACCGACCGGCTGCATACTCTGGCTGATCAGCATCCTAACAGCCCGGCTTTGATCCTTCAATTGGCTAAGGGGCTGGTCAATGTCACCCATAAAGACGAAGTCAATGCCTTAGAAACCAAAACCCTGGTCGAAAACTTGTGTACATTAGCTAACCAACACCCCACCAACCCGGACATCACCCGTATGCTGGCAGAGGGTCTGTTTAACCTCACATGCAAAGAAGGAAATGACGCCGGGACAATCTGCATGATGGTGGATGAGATGCGCATGCTGGCCAGACAATACCCCACCAATCCTGGAATCACACAGCATCTGGCGGACGGACTCATTAACCTTATCGGCAAGGTCGAGGCTGACGCTCCCGAGATCCAAACCCTCATTCAGGAACTTGACCGCATCTGGGCTTATTTGCCCGCGGATGATCCTCTGGATACAGCTATCAACAGCCTGGATCGCTTTATAGATGATGAGGATGGTATTGTTCTGATACAAACGTGTCGTGTGGCTTATGACGTCCTGGGGCCAGACGCGACAGCAACCAGGGTTTTGACGGAAGCCAGCCGCCTCTGGGTAGAGAAACGCAAATAAGACTAATTGGAGTCATGAGTAACAGAGTGCTGCATGTGCATAAGGAGAGATACCCAAATGACAACATTTAAAAAGAGCGATGCCCGCACCAAAAGGGCTGAGCGGGTTTTGGCGCTGGGTCAAAGGGGGCGCGATGTATCGGCGTATCTCAATGATGCGGATGAAGCTGTACAGGCATGTGCGGCGCTATTTGTCCGAAGCCCCCGTGCCAGCGTTATCCTGATCGAGGCTTTGACCCGTCCTGATCAGGTGGATGACTGGTTTGAGGATCAGCCGGCATTCTTTGGCGGCATGTGTACACGATTTGCCCTGTTACAGGGTTTAGTCCGCCGCCGCATCACAATTGAAGAAATGCTTCCTGCCGCGTTAACACTCATTGCCAAATCCTCCGAAATACTCGCCGATTATGAATGGGGACCGATTCTGCAGGTGGCCTTTCCTGAACCTCTGCCGCAGCGGCTCACTGAGGTTCAGCGAGCTGTCCTGGAAGCCCTGGTGGCCAATGATAACATTTGGAATCCGAACCCCCATATTATTGATGCCAACGCCTCAGCCGCAAAAAGAGCCGTTGGACTGCCTATCTCCCGCGATGAGGCAAAGGAATTAATCGGGAAGCTCAGTTGATGCTTTTGTAGTGCCGGTTTTTATGATATGATTAAAGAAAGTCAGGAGGAGGCCCATGCATGTCAAAAAGATGATTGCTCCCATCGTGATCACGGTTCTCATGCTGCTCATTTTGGGCAGTCAGGTTGGGGTGTATCTGTGGTTGGAGGAACCTGACATTTCTTGGCTTGTGATAGTTCTGGGGGTTGGAATTCCTTTGCTTTGCGCAGGGGTCAGCATATCCGTTCTGATAGAACGGATCAAAGAAATAAGGAGTGGTGAGGAAGATGATCTTAGTCAATACTAATTACATCTCTGGGAAAGAACTTGAAACTCTGGGTCTGGTGAAAGGCAGTACGGTTCAATCGAGAAATATTGGCCGGGATATTACCCAAGGGTTTAAGCAAATTGTGGGGGGCGAGCTGAAAGCTTATGTGGAGATGATGGACACGGCGAGGGCTCTGGCTACGAAGCGTATGGTGGATGAGGCGGAAGCTATGGGGGCGGATGCTGTGATTCATATCAGGTATGCGTCGGCTACAGTGATGCAGGCGGCGGCTGAGGTAATTGCGTATGGGACAGCAGTGAAGTTTAAGTAGAGGGGTGCTCTGTGACTAACCACTAACCACTAACCACTAACCACTAACCACTAACCACTAACCACTAACCACTAACCACTGACCACTTGCGGGCAAAGCCCGCGTTAGAAGCCGCAGAAGGATATTTCTGATGATAATGATAAACCGGAATGCATTTGGCATTGGGGGCTTTTTATGATATTTTTATTTTATATTGATTTGAAGGAGACGAAATAAACTTATGGCGCAAGCTCCATCGACGATTCGCAACTTCTGTATCATCGCTCATATTGATCATGGAAAATCCACTCTGGCGGATCGCTTGCTGGAGTACACAGGGGCTCTCTCGGCCCGGGAACTGAAGGATCAGGTACTGGATTCCATGGATTTGGAGCGGGAGAGGGGTATTACTATTAAGCTTCACGCGGTCAGGCTGAAATATAAGGCCAAGGATGGGCGGGAGTATGAGCTGAATCTGATTGATACGCCGGGACATGTGGATTTTTCCTATGAGGTGTCCCGGAGTTTGGCGGCTTGTGAGGGAGCGTTGTTGGTGGTGGATGCGGCCCAGGGGATTGAGGCTCAGACGTTGGCCAATGTGTATTTGGCTCTGGAGAATGATCTGGAGATTGTTCCGGTGATTAATAAGATTGACTTGCCCAGCGCGGAGCCGGAACGGGTGGGGCAGGAGATTGAGGATGTTATCGGATTGGATGCGTCGGAGGCGATTCTGGTCTCGGCGAAACAGGGGACGGGGACGGAGGATATTCTTGAGGCGATTGTGCATAGGATCCCGCCGCCCCAAGGCGATGATGAAAAGCCGTTGTCGGCATTGATTTTTGATTCGAAGTTTGACTCTTACCGGGGGGCGATTCCTTATTTCCGGGTGATAGATGGGAGCCTGAGGAAGGGCCAGAATATTAAGATGATGGCCACGGATAAGGTTTTTGAAGTGACGGAGGTGGGGGTCTTCGCGCCGGCGATGACGGTGGTGGAGGAGTTGAAGGCGGGCCAGGTGGGGTATTTGGCGGCTAGTATTAAAAATGTTCAGGATACTCGAGTGGGGGATACGATTACTGACGCGAAAAAACCGGTGTCTGAGGCGCTGCCAGGGTACCGGGACGCGGTATCGATGGTGTTTTGTGGGATGTATCCTGTGGACACGTCGGATTATGACCGGTTGAAGGATGCGTTGGATAAACTGAAGTTGAATGATGCCAGCCTGCTCTATGAAAATGAGACGTCGGTGGCGCTGGGCATTGGGTTCCGTTGCGGGTTTTTAGGGCTTTTGCATATGGAGATTATTCAGGAACGTTTGGAGCGGGAGTTTGGGCTGAATATCATTATTACGGCGCCCAGTGTTATCTATCATGTTTATACGACAAAGGGCGAGATGATTTTGGTGGACAGCCCTATTACGCTGCCGCCGACCCAGCAGATTGAGCATATAGAGGAGCCCATGGTGAAGGCGAGTATTATGGCGCCGGCGGAGTATGTGGGGGCGGTGATGGAGCTGAATCAGGAGAAGCGGGGGACTTTTATCAATATGGATTATATTACAACTCACCGGGTGAATATTCATTATGAGCTGCCCCTGAGTGAGATTATCTATGATTATTTTGATCAGTTGAAGTCCCGGACGAAAGGGTATGCGTCTTTGGATTATGAGTTGTCTGCGTATAAGCCGGCGGAGCTGGTGAAGCTGGATATTTTGCTCAATGGGGAAGTGGTGGATGCGTTGTCCTGTATCCTGCACAAGGAGAGGGCCTATTTCCGGGGGCGCAAATTGGTGGAGAAGTTACGTTCGCTGATTCCGCGGCAGATGTTTGAGGTTCCTGTGCAAGCCGTGGTGGGGGCGAAGGTGATTGCCCGGGAGACGGTGCGGGCGATGCGCAAGGATGTGCTGGCCAAGTGCTATGGCGGGGATATTTCGCGGAAGCGGAAGCTGCTGGAGAAGCAGAAGGAAGGGAAGAAGCGCATGAAGCAGGTGGGGAGTGTGGAGATTCCTCAGGAGGCGTTTATGGCGGTGTTGAATATTGAGGAGTGAGGACATTGAACTCATTATACCAACAAAACAGTATAACCAATCATACTTAGACGCGATTGGCGAATACAAAAGCAATAATGTGGATTCTTATGAATTCTTAGATCCAACCCAATGTGACATTTATAAATTGATAGAGGCTTTTAGGCTAGGACACGACTTACCAGGAAACTATGTGCCATCTACCTATTTATGGCTTATAGGGGGAGATGAGTTCATCGGGGAGATCTCCATCCGGCACAAATTAACGGAAGCCCTTTTACGTTATGGTGGGCATATTGGTTATGGAATTCGATATTCAAAATGGAATAAAGGATATGCGACCTTAATGCTTTCAAAGGCACTGCTCTACGCCAAAGAAAACATTGGCATAAACAAAGTTTTGCTGACTTGTGGCGACAATAATTTTGCATCTGCCTGCATCATAGAAAGAAACGTCGGCGTACTGCAAGATACAATTATAAATAATATTGATGGTGTTGAAAGGCCGACAAGAAGATATTGGATTACACTCTGAATCAGCTCTGGGCTCTGATCGCCGGATTTTTTTATCTTGACAACCAGTCTATGAATTCATATACTGTAACTGTCTTAATCAGACGTACGTTTATTCGAAGGGAGTGGTGGTTAATGTCGGTCATAATGGTGGTTGCGACCTAAAACCAAATATTGGGCATAAGTTGAGAGTGTAGGCATATTGCCATACTGTTTGCTGTGCCGTCAAATAGTAACCTTTCGAGAATACTGCTGTTAGTGGGATACGGTGGAGGTCGTATCCTTTTTGATTTCAAGTGCCGTGTGACAGCAGCTTCAAGTTGAGGCTGCTTGTTTCACGGTATTTTTACGTCCAAAAATATGATCCTGTTTTTAACAGAGATCAGGAGGAGGGGATTTCTTATGCTTGATTTAAAACAGTTTGGCTATATCGAAACCGAGCCAACGCCTGATAACTTGATACCCGGAAGGGTCATGGAGCTTCAGCGGGAACAGTACACCATAATTACCGAATATGGCGAGGTAACGGCTGTGCTGAAAGGGTCATTCTATCACAACGCGGAGATGCGGGAAGATTTCCCGTGCGTCGGTGATTTTGTTTTTCTGCAATATAATGACGACGGTCCTTCGCTTATCGTCCGGCTACTGCCGCGCCGATCGAAGTTTTCCCGCGCTGATTTTTCCGGACACGCGGCAGGATATGCCAAAACCATTTTGGAACAAGTCGTGGCCGCCAATTTTGACTTTGTGTTCATCGTAACGTCGCTTAACAAAGATTTTAAAGTAAGCCGTATAACACGTTATCTGACCCAAGCGCGCCAAAGCGGAGGTCAGGCTGTCAGTGTTTTGACAAAGGCTGATTTGGTTGAGGATGTGGAAGCTCCTGTATCGGCTGTGCAAAAAGCAGCGCCCGGGATACCGGTTCACGCTGTTTCCGCTCATACGGGCGTTGGATTGAATACACTGGATGATTATTTACTGCCCGGTAAAACCGTGGTATTTCTCGGAATGTCGGGTGTGGGGAAATCGTCATTGCTCAACGTGTTGATGGGGCAGGAGGCCATGACGGTTAATACCATCCGTGAGGCTGACAGCCGTGGCCGTCACACCACGACCCACCGTCAGCTCTTTATGCTGCCCTCCGGCGCGATGGTTATTGACACGCCGGGGATGCGCGAGCTGGGTCTCTTCAACGCAGACGGGGGGATCAGCGTGGGTTTTGCGGATGTGGAGGAATTGTTCACGCGCTGCCGTTTTTCCGATTGCGGTCACCGCACCGAGCCGGGCTGCGCTGTTATCGCCGCGTTGGCTGATGGAACTCTAACGCGAGAGCAATGGGATACTTATCTTGCTCAAAAACAGGAAAACAAATTTGTGGATGACAAAGCGAGTTATCTTTCGGATAAACGGACATGGCACAAAGACCTGGCTAAATGGAGCAGACAAATGAAGAAAAATGGAAAAATCAGAAATTGAGTAAAAATCAGAAGTGTAAAACAAAGGAGAAAATGTTATGTATACATTTACAAACCGGTATCTGTCTATCGACAAAAATCTTGAGTTCGCGCAGGCCGCGATGATGGGGCCAAACGCCATGCGGGTGGCGGAGGAATTGGCTTCACACCTTGACATCAAGGAGAATATGAAGGTGCTCGATCTTGGTTGCGGCTGTGGTCTTTCCACGCTTTTATTAGCGCAAAAATATGGCGTGTCCGTAGTCGCCGCCGACCTTTGGATTTCACCAACCGAAAACTATGAACGTTTCCAATCTGCTGGGATTGATGATAAAGCGATTCCGATTTCTGTAGACGCAACCAAAGGATTGCCTTTCGCCAACGGATATTTTGACATCCTGTTCACTATTGGCGCCTATCAGTATTTCGGAGATACGGCGGAAATGCTTCCGTCACTCATTCCTTTTGTAAGAAAAGGCGGCTATATTGCGGTGGCGATTCCCGGCATAAAATATGAATTTGGAGAAAATATCCCTGATGAAATGAAGCCATTTTGGCATGATGAGGTGGACAGAACTATTCATTCTCTGGAGTGGTGGAAAAACTTATGGGAAACAGAAAAAGGCATTGAGATTATTGACATCAGTGAAATGGCCTGCCACAAACAAGCGTGGGATGAATGGCTTGCCGGGTATCATCCCGGCTTACCGTTTGCAGACGTTATTGCGGAAAGTATAGAGATGATGAAAGCCGAAAACGGTAAGTATTATAATACAATACAGTTGATTGCGAAAGTCTAAAGCGGGCTGCGCCCCGCAACCCAGGAGCGGTCAGTTGGCTTAATTAGGCGTTAAAACATCAACGAAAAAGGTATCCTAAGGCGGGGGAGGAGAGGGGGGGGACAATTTAAACACACCCCCCTCGGAAACTTTTTTGGGCCCCGCCGCCCCCAAAAATTCCTCACCAAAGCGCCGCCTTTCAAAGTTTTCCCCCCCCCCCCTCCCCCTTTTTTCG
>WRII01000021.1 GCA_009782825.1 Peptococcaceae bacterium | reverse complement strand
CCTTCCGCAAAGTCGCTGCTTATAAATGTTCGCCCGCTCTGTGTGGCCTCCATACGCAAGCCCAATAGGTTTATTCCATATATTGCTACAACAATTAATTGGTGCGCCTCTCTCACCCTCTCACTGGACCTCACTATAAAAAAATCCGCAGACGAATCTGCAGATTTTTCGGATACATAGTAATACCTTACAGACGCGAAGCGTCAACACAAAACAAGAAAATCCAATACTGACCACTAACCCCTGACCACTTGCGGGTGTAGCCCGCATCAAAAGAGTTGAAATAGGATCACGCCGACTAGGATAACCGATATAACACTCAGCGCTCCAACCAACCATCCTATAGGGAAGCGGAAACCCTTCTTCTCGTCATCATCATAATCGGCATACTGGGTCTCATATTGGGGCGCCATCCTCTGCGAGGCGCGCATAGACCGTCTATCCGAGGCAAGGTGTCTGTCATCATCATCGTCATCATCATCATCGTACTCTCTCATACCACGCGCTTCCAGCCCATAGGCAGAATCCATAGCCCCATTCGATCTCGGCGCCCCAAAATCGCGGGATCCGTCAGAAGGCTCTGGCGTAAACTTCGGGAAGGACTGACTATCTCCCAAGGTATTGTCTAACTCCCCAAAATCGTATCTGAATCTTCCCGTATCTTCAAAGCGCTCAAAAGTGTTTTCCATCTCTGGCCCATCAAACGTAGCCAACATCTCATAAGCACTCAGCGGATCATTATCCATATAAGGAAAGTTTTCCTCATAATAGTCACCTGAGTCGGCCTGAGCAGTTGCGTCGATTTGAGTAGCTGCATCAACTTGAGTGACTGTGTCAACTCGAGCGCCTGCATCGAC
Organism: Peptococcaceae bacterium; assembly: GCA_009782825.1. Classification (GTDB taxonomy): domain Bacteria; phylum Bacillota; class Desulfitobacteriia; order Desulfitobacteriales; family Syntrophobotulaceae; genus WRJI01. Next base: position 39,343 of record WRII01000021.1, on the reverse strand, counting down.
CCGAGCGCCTGCGTCGACCCGAGTGACTGCGTCGACTCGAGCACCTGCGTCGACCCGGCTCCCTGCGTCACTCCGAGCACCTGCGTCAACCGGGGCAGCTGTGTTACCCCAAGCAACTGCATCAACCCGAGCAGCCAGGTCAACCTGAATCGGTATAGAAGCCGTACTGTGATTGCCAGTCTCTTCGTAGCGGCCATACCCTGCTGTACGATCATGCCCATCAGTATGATCATACCTGACGTTTGACGACTCGTGCTCAACAGGATGATCGTAATCCACCAGACGATCATACTCAGCAGCACGACCAAACTCTTCGGAACGACTATAGTCGCCATGACGTCCATATTCTTCAGCACGCATAGATCTGTGGAGCTGGTCAATCTTATCTTCCGGATCTCCCACAGGAAGCGGCAAGCTATATTGATCCGTATGGCCGCTGTCCCGCAAGGGACTTAAATCATTCCCAAAATTGTCTGGAGCCGAAGCATATTGATTAGGATCCAAAGCATATTGATTGGGATCCGAAGCATACTGATTAGGTGCCGAAGCATATTGATTGGGGTCCGAAGCATATTGCCTCGGCACCGGTATATTAAGGTTTTGCTCCGGATATTGCGACACCGGCAGATATCGGTCATCATTGTTTTTGGACTTATAGTGAGGATACCCTTCAGCGGAGTTGTTATCCTCCACCTGTCTATTATATCCTTCAGTACGTTTGTTATATCCTTCAGTGCGTTTGTTATCCTCCAACCAAGGCTGATATCCTTCACCTTGCTGATTGTTATAGGAATTCTCATGCTTCTCTTCAGTATATGGCCCCTCAGAAGGCACGTTCCAGTCAAATTTATCCAACACATCTGAAAGATCTGATGTCCTATACTGGGGCCCTGTTTTTCCAGAATTCGTGCGAGACCCCATAATAAATTTGTCATTTGAACCTATAGGCGCGCTTGGCGCACTTGGCGCACTCATCTTATCAAAATCATCAAAACTCAGTCTTGACCCCGTTAACGCAAACCCTTTTCCGGCGCCACGGTTAATATTGACAACTTTATTATCTGATCTTGGCTTATTCCATTCACCTTTCGGCTTAGCCACCCATTCCTCTTGTAACTCGGGCTCGAAAACATTTCCTCTCTCCTGCGCAGACATACCATGAGACATCTTGGCCTTTTCCGAACCTCGTTCGGATGATGCGGCCGTACTTCCAGTCAACACCAATTGACGCTTTCTCGACGGTTCATGGGACGCAATTCTAACCGAAGGAGCTCTGCGGATATCCGCAACATTGAGATTCATAGACACGAAACCCACATCTGCCCCCTGAGTATTCATCCCTTTGCCCTTACGAGCAGAACTTTGAGCCGACTCAAAATAGTTTTCATCTATAATATCTCTGCCAATATCTGTGCCGACTTTAGAGCGCGGAGACCCCGAGAAAAAGTCTTCCTCTTCTCTGGAGGGTTCCTTTTTAGGAGCGGATTCAAAAAACCCCTCCCCAAAATCCGTATCATATCCTAATCCCACATCAGCAGGCAAAAATTCTTCCTGTTCACGAGCCTGAAAGAACCCATCATCCATCGATTCCATATCATAAGACGGCCCTTCCTCGAAGCGTCTGTTTGAAGCAGATCTCGCCTTCCAAGACAAAGCCTCCTTGCGCTCTTCCTCATCAAAAAACCCACCTGACTCCTCTGCCTGAACCACATCCTTCTGCCTTGAGGAAATCCTGTGCCCGGGCAGCGGCATCTCGTCAAAATCCATAGAGAGAGAGCGCCTAGCCGACGAATCCCGTTTAGGTATGGCCGTCATAGAGACCCGAGCTCTGGAATGCTCCGCCTCAGACCTCTGTGCTCCATTCTGAGATTTCTGTAATAAGAAAATATTCTGATCTTCGGCCTCAGCCATTTTTATATGAGGATTCTGCGGATGCAGCCAATCTGTTTCGCTGGCAGGGCCGGGCAAAACCTGTGGCGCCTTCTGCGCTTGATATCTTGTCATATATTGAGGTTTTGGAGACACAGAACCCGTCGCATATCGGGATACAGGAGACGGAGTCGACCCCGGCGTCAGCGTATTCTGGAAATCCCCGTTTCCCGGCGAACCTCCCCGGCGGCCTCCTGACGTATCCCAGCCGGAATCCACGCGGCCAGCCCGGTCGTTCCTCCCGTAGAACCCAGGACGGCTGTCATAAGCAGAACGGCTATTGGGATTTTGGTAATTTTTGGAGCTCTCCGTTCTCTCTGATTTACCATGAATCTGATCCCAAGTCGCCTTTCCTTCTAAAAGGCTCATAACCTCATTTTCATCCAGCCAAAGTTCTTTTTCATCTTTCATAGTTTTTCCCTCACCACTTTTTGTTTTAATCATATAACGTATATTAGTAAGAAACTTATCTGGTTTTTCTCCTGAAAAAGAACACACGCAAACACATTTTAAAAAAATATAAAATTATACTTGACAAAGATTCTACATGAAATCTTACTTTCCTCTTTTTATCATGCTGGAAATTAATATTTCTTTTATTTTTAAATAATGTTAGATCTTTTCAGTCACCTCCTAATCCTCTTATCGGCTATTTCCACCTCGCCGATGAGACTATTTTATCAAACTAATGTATCAAACAAATAAAGCCAAAAACACCCAAGCACACCCCCACGATACCCCAATCCCTCTTCCCCGCTTTAAAAACTCCTCGCGTTCTCTCCTCCGAATAGCACCGCGCCTCCATCGCATACACAATCTCATCAGCCCTTCTCAACGTTCGGCCAAAAAGCGGAAAAACAATAAAAAAAAGCCTCTTCAGCGGATTCCTTCTCAATTCCACGCCGCGAGACCTTTGGGCCTGCCTCATCTCCGTATAGCTGTCCAAAATCACCGGAATCAGCACAAAAACAAGAGTGATCATCATCGCCGCCTTCCCCTCCCGGACCACAGGCGCCGGCCGCAAATACCACTCCACAACATCCCTGAACATCATCGGTGAAGTCGTCGCCGTCATGACACTGCACGCCATAAGGACAAGCAGGAGCCGTCCGGCAAAACGCAGCCCCATGATCACACCCACTCCGGAAATTTCCACAGCCGGAAACCAGGACCCTCCCGGCAAACTCACTAAGGGATCGCCGCCCCCTGTCAAAACGTTAACCCCCATCACTACGACAATGATGACAGCAAAAAACCTCATATCCCTCAGCCATGCCCGGATAGGCACTCTCGCGATCCCCAAAGCCACGCCAAGAAGACAAAACAGCACCCCATAGTGCCATACTTCGGAAGCCACCCCCACCGCAAGACTGACCACAGCCAAAGACAGGACTTTCAGCCTGCCATCCATTTTGTGCAGCACAGTATCTTTATATATGTAATGAAAAAACATTATTTCAGCCATGTCATAATACAAGGCCTGTGAACGCCATAATTTTCCACTCGCTCCAGAACCTCCTCCGGTGTGCTGTCCTCCGCCACCTTCCCCTTGTGAAAAACCACCAGCCTCTGTGCATGGGCCAGCACCTTCTCCAATTCGTGAGTCGCCAAAATAATGGTATGCCCCCTTTGATGCAGCCGCACAAGCTGCTGCAGCACCTGAACAACCCCCGGATAGTCCAACGCTGTAAAAGGCTCATCAAACATGATAATATCCGGCTTCATAGCCAATACACCCGCAATAGCCAGTTTTCTTTGCTGTCCCCCCGAAAGAGCATGAGGGCTTTGGGTGCGAAAAGACTCAAGCTCCACATCCTCCAAACACTCCCGGACAATCCTCTCCACCTCGGCGCGGGGCGCCCGAAGATTCTCCGGCCCAAAGGCCACCTCTTCAGCCACAGTCTGTCCAACAAATTGACTTTCAGAATTTTGGAAAATCAGGCCAATTCTCCGGCGTGCTGCCGAAATATTTTTCGCGATTGGTTCCCCATCCAGCAAGACCTCCCCTTTTGTCGGGGTCAACAGACCATTCAGATGCCGGAGAAAGACTGTTTTTCCAGATCCATTGGCGCCGGCAATAACCACAAACTCCCCGTCCTGGATCCGTAAACTGATTCCTTCAAGGGCTGCCGTACCATCAGGGAAAATATGAGTTATGCTCTTGGCTTCTAATACAGGCACGCTCTTCGCTCTCCTCCTCTCCTATAGATGCTGCACCTAACGCGGGCTTTGCCCGCAAGTGGTCAGTGATCAGTGGTTAGCGGTCAGTATTGGATTTTATTGTTTTTTATTGACGCTTCGCGTCTGTAAGGTACTAAATCGCAGCAGAAAGGCCCGCCCCAAAGCGGAAGCCACGGCGATTTTGACAACCATCCCCGGCACAAAAGGAATCAGGCCCGCAGCCAACGCTGCTGGCCAGCTCATTTGCGGGATAACGCCCATATACGGCGCGACGATTTTCAGCCACGAGATACCCATAGCATATAAGAAGATATTCCCGGCAAGCAAAGCCATAACACAGCGCACTGTTGAGACTTTTCCCTTTCCCATGATCACCCCTATGGCCGCTGCCATACATACATACCCAATTAAAAACCCGCCCGTCGGCCCCATCAGAACACCCAGCCCCGCTCTGCCTCCCGCAAAAATAGGGAGCCCGAGAGCGCCTAACCCAATATACACCACAACACTGATCACTCCGTATCTGAGCCCCAAAAAAAGCCCCGCCATCATCACGAAAAAATCAGCCAATGTCATGGGTACAGGACCAATCGGGATACTTATATACCCCCCAATAATAATGAGAGCTGTAAACAAGGCACAATAGACGACCCTATGAAGGTCTGTGTGTGACATGTGTGACATGATCACTCCTCTCTATGGGAGGGTTGGCCATAAGACCGATCCGGCCCCAGTATATCAAACCCGGAAAACAATTGTCAACCATTTTACTTCAAGCAAGTTGACAATCGACTTTTCGACTTTTCGACTTTTCGACTTTTTCAAGAAAATAAGAAAATAAGAAAATACCTGTTGTAATATTACAGAGATTTCTGTATAATAGAGTCATATAAATAAAAAACAGCAAACTGTCAGGACAAAGAGGAGGCAGAAAATGACCAGCATTGAAACATATGAACCTTTATGGGGCACATGGTACATCGAATCCTTACTTGGAGAAGGAGGATTCGGCAAAGTTTATAAAGTTCGCCGGGAAGAGTTCGGCAAGATCTACTATTCCGCTGTGAAAATCATCTCCATCCCTCATGATGAGGCTGAGTTACGCCAGATGCAAAGCGAAGGACTTGATGACGTTTCCATGCATCAATTTTTATATGCCTTCGTCACCGACATCGTTTCTGAAATCGATCTCATGAGACAGTTCCGCGGAACCAGCAACATTGTCAGCCTGGAAGATCATCAGATTATCGAAAAAAAAGACGGCGTCGGCTGGGATATCCTGATCCGTATGGAACTTCTGACAAGCCTCTCCGATCAAGCCACGCAAACCCCCCTTTCCACGGCCGACGTTGTCAAGCTGGGCATCCATATGTGCCGGGCTTTAGAGTTGTGCGCTCAAAAAGACGTCATCCATCGGGATATCAAGCCAGACAACATTTTTATCTCCCCCTACGGCGAATACAAGCTGGGAGACTTCGGGATTGCCCGGCGGCTCGAACGCACTTCATCCGGGCTCTCTAAAAAAGGCACATACACATATATGGCGCCAGAAGTTTTTCGGGGAGAACACTATGGATCCAATGTGGACACCTATTCTCTGGGCATTGTGCTGTACCGTTTCCTGAACCAGAACCGAACCCCGTTTATGCCGGACTATCCTCAACCCGTCCTGCCCAGCCATCGGGATGAAGCCATGCAGAGACGCATGAACAACACCCCCATGCCAGACCTTAAAAAAGTCAGTCCGGAGCTTAACGCTCTTGTGTTGAAAGCCTGTTCATATGACCGGGATCAACGATTTACCAGTCCGACCGAAATGCGAGAAGCCCTGGAAGAAATAGAAAAGACCAAAAAATACGAATCAGCAGCCACAGGAATATCCCCGCAGCCATACAACCTCGATCAAACCTATGCGATCCCGGGACAAGCACAGAACCCCATGACTCCGAGCCCATACCACATGACTCCGAGCCCCAGCCCGCATTATACCCCGTCAACACCCGGGCAAATCCCAACCTCCCCCTCCCCGACAAAACCGTCCTATGGCTACCAGCCCTCAGAACCAAGCTATACCTCCCCTCTGACGGAACAGCCCTATGGGCGCCCCGCATCCGGGCAAAACTATACTCCTTCCCCTGCCATGCCGGGACAGCCCTATGCGGCATCCGCGCAAGAACAAAGCTATTATCCCCCCCCGGCGTCAGGATATATGCCTCAGGCATCGGCACAAACACAATACGGCGCCCCATCCATGCAGCCAAATATGGCAAATATGCCGATCTCCATGGCCCCTCCCCGAAAGAAAACAAACCTTCCGTTGATCCTGGGACTCAGCGGCGCGGGAGCCGTTGTCCTGGTAGTCGCCTTGATTTTCCTGATTTCACACTTCTCCACGCCCGAACTGATCCCTTCCGACGGCAACATCAGCAACCAAAGCATAACTAATGAAACCCTCTCCTCTATGGTGAAAAAAGGAAATATACCAAAAGACGTCCAAACATTAGACTTATCCAATAACACCCTCACAGAGATCACCTCTCTGAAAACGCTGACAAGTTTAAAGGCCCTCAAACTCAATAATAACCAAATTAAGGATGTTACGCCCCTGGCAGAATTGACCCAGCTGACAGAACTGCACCTGGACAACAACCTCATCACAGACATCACCTCTCTGAAAACACTGACGAGTTTAAAGACACTCAAACTCAATAATAACCAAATCAAGGATGTTACGCCCCTGGCGGGATTGACCCAGCTGACAGAACTGCACCTGAACAGCAACCTCCTCGACAGCTCGACCCTCCAGTCTTTAGAACCCTTGAAGGGGCTCACCAAACTTTTTCTAAACGATAATGACACCATCAGCCACATCAAAAACGTAGGAAAATTGACAGAATTGACAGAATTAAACATAGATGGCTTAGACCTCGATGATGTCACGCCCCTAAAATCATTAAAAAAACTAAAGACACTCAATGCCTCAGACCTCAAATCAGAAAAACTATGGGATCTGAGAGCCGCTTTGCCCCAATGTAAAATCAACCCGGAATCAGGGGTTCTGACTCCGGAGACCTGCCAGAATAAACTTCAAAAACTCACTTATGTGACATGGCGATATTCAAATTGGGACATTACCAGCCAGTATCCTCCCGAAGAGTTTCCCGGTTTAATAAAAGCGATATGCAATGAGTTCGGGAATACTCATATTGAGTTTCTTACATTCGAAACTGTTGATGCGTGTGACAAGATATTTGACGCGAATAAGAATAATAAGAAAATAATAGCCTCATCTACAGGGTCGGCCTTGTTAGACATGTCTGCAGGAAGCTATAAAAAATACGTTTTTTTGACAACAGACACAAACAAGTATTTTGTGATTGTGCAACTCGAAAAAACCTTTATTTTATCTTATTGTGACAAAGCAGGTTCTGAGACATTGGAAAAAGTTATAAATGATCTGGGGTATTAAGACTCCTCACAGTCCTCCTCAAAACTCCTCCACGCGATAAGTCTCCGTTCCACTTTACTCTCACAAAAGCTTCGCAGCCCCCGGCAAATCTCACGACGCTGCGAAGAGCTTAGGCGCAGCCGCCCCATCTGATCCCAGGGCATACGGCCCAGCTGTCTCATAGCACTTTTAGCCCCTTCGGTTACGATACTATTTTGGACACCTTCTATACCCAGCTCATTTTGGACACCTTCTATACCCAGCTCGCCGGACATGTACCCCAAGTGCGCCATCAGGCGCAGACCATAGGCTGCCAAGGCCATCCACGGGTCAATCGCCTCTAACATGAACAGAAATTTCAAACTCAGCAAAAACACTCTCTCGTCAGTCTCCCCATCAGGCGTCGCCGCATCCAGCACCTCAGCCATACATCCGGCGCTGCAAACCCGCTCATAGTCATCCCACAGGTAGAGAAAAACCTCACGGGGATGAGCTTGCTGGATGGTATCCAAGCTGCGCCCCTTATACAGCATAAAATCAGCATACGTATAGAGCTGAACCCCGGCCCTCTGTTTGCTTGTAGACTTGCGTACCCCTTTCGCCACAGCACTGATTTTACCGCATTCCCGAGAATACAAAGTCACAATACGGTCAGATTCTTTAAATTCCCGGCTGCGGATTACCAGCGCATCCACTTTATATGTACTCATAAGGTGATGATCTGTCTCGCCCGGCTGGTTCCCAAACGATGGGCCCAACATGGATTCACGCACACAGCAGCAACCCCCAGCTCCACCGCCTCATGGCAGAGTTCCACAATGTCCGCCTCCCGGGCCTCGGGGCGCAGCAGGGTTGATTCCAACGCAGAAGCTAATTTGAGTGTATCTGTCACAAGAAAACCTCCTATCGTTTCAAGGGAAGATCAGCCATCATACCCCAACTCGCGCAGCATATCCAGGCGGTTGCGCCAATCCTTGCGAACTTTAACCCACAGCTTAAGCAAAACCTTGCTGCCCAGCACTCCTTCAAGTTCCAAGCGCGCTTGCTGTCCCACTTCCTTAAGGAGCGCGCCCTCCTTGCCAATGACAATCCCCTTCTGAGACGGCCTCTCCACAAAGATCGAAGCCTCAATCTTAATCAGAGAAACTTTCTCCTCCATCCGTTCCACCACCACACCCACAGAATACGGGATTTCCTCCCGGGTTAAAGCAAAGAGTTTCTCCCGCACAATTTCCGCCGCAATAAAACGCTCCGGCTGGTCGGTCACATCATCCGCCGGATAATACATAGGCCCTGGCGATAAATACTTCCACAGAGCATCCATCAAAGAACGCGTGTTTTTCACTTGGAGGGCGGATACAGGCACAATTTCCTTAAACGGAAAGCGCCGGGACCACGTCTCTATATGAGACACGAGAGTCTCCTCTTTATCAAGAAGGTCAACCTTATTAAGGGCCAGCAGAGAAGGCAGGCTGCTCGACCCCAGCGCCTCAGCTATATAGGCATCCCCCGGACCCCAAGGCGATGTAATATCTGTCACCCAAAGCACCACGTCCACAGCCTCAATGGCCCTCAGAGCTGACGTGAGCATATAGGCGCCAAGGTGATCTTTCGGTTTATGGATTCCCGGCGTATCAAGAAAAACAGCCTGCCCCCCAGGCTCCGTCACAATACATCGGATGGTGTTACGCGTAGTCTGGGGCTTCTCCGACATAATCAGGATCTTTTGTCCCAGCAAAGCATTGAGCAGCGTCGACTTGCCGGCATTAGGCCTGCCAATGACAGCGATAAATCCTGAACGGAAATTTGGATCCACCTTTGGATTTACGGAAAAATTCGAGTGTTGTTTTGGCATGTCCACGCCTTTCCCTGACCACTAACCACTGATCACTAACCACTGATCACTGACCACTTGCGGGCGCAGCCCGCGTTAGCCCAAACGCCTGGGGCAGCAGCAGCTCCAGATCCGTCACCTGGACCTCTCCCTGTGCGTTTGTTAGATAAATCGGCAGCCCCCGCGCCCATTCCGCCATGACTTGCAGACACGCCCCACAAGGGAACGCTGCATCCGGCGCCTCCACAGCCACAGCCAAAGCCTGCGGACACCTTTCTCCTTGCGCCACACCCGTAAACAGCGCCACCCGTTCCGCACACACGGACAGTCCATAGGACGCATTTTCAATATTGCAGCCTTGGGTCACACGTCCGGAAGACCAAAGCACCGCAGCCCCTACACAATAGTGCGAATATTTTGCATACGCCGCCGGCAGCGCCTCCCTGGCCCGCTCCACCAGCATGTGCCGGGAATCCAGTTGCTGATTCGCCTCCCGCTTATCCCCCTCCGCCATCTCCTTACCCTCCGCCGCCCAAAATCCGGTTGCCAAAGATAATCACAGCCACCACAACAGCCATAATCGAGGCCACCAGCACCGCTCCCGCCGCCGAGTCCTTTGCCGCGCCAATGAGGGGATGCTCCTTGGGATGAATCGTGTCCGCAAGAATCTCAAGAGCCGTGTTCAAAAGCTCCAAGCTCCACACCAACCCCACCATCACCAGAAGAGCCACCCATTCCATCGGCCCCAACCGAGCTGCAAAGCCTGCAATTATGACAAGAACAGTCGCTGCAGAATGAATATACGCATTGCGCCGCTCTACTTTAAAAAGCCGCATAATCCCAGCCCAAGCCACACTAAATTTGAAGCGCAAACTCCCTTTTCGGCCATAACCCGACATAACATCATAACCCCCCTTCAGCCATGTCCCTCCCGGCCCGAAGAACCCATAGCAGAAAATCAATCCTCATCGCACGCGGCAGTCAAAAGCAGCGGCATGTGAGCTGCAATGCGCGCCATCATCCTCTCTTCCCACATATGCATAACACGATACTCCTCATCCCCTTCATGATCATGGCCCAACAGATGAAGCAAGGCGTGCACCGCCAAAAACATCACCTCTTGAGCCAGGCTGTGGCCATGCTCAGCTGCTTGCCTCCGAGCCGTTTCTATCGAGATGATAATATCCCCCAACATGGGCCTCTCGTGCTCAAACAGCACCTCCTCCTCTTCCTCATCGTCCCACACAGCAAAAGAAAGCACATCTGTCGGAGCGTCCACACCTCTGTACGTGCGGTTCCGCAGGCAGATCCCTTTGTCATGGGTCAGCAGCACCCCTATCTCAACTTGACCACACGCCCGCACAGCCATCTTGTCAGCCCCGGATCCCGCTTCTGCTTTCGCTTCTGCTTCTGCTTCCGCTTCTGCTTCCGCTTCTTCTCCTTCTTCTCCAGCCATCCGCCACGCCAGATCCAGACCCCTTTGCAAGACCCTCTCCAACATCTCTTTCGTTTCGCCAGACTCCGACTCCGGTTCACTCTCCCAAACAATATTCAGATCCATACAGCACTCACTCATTATTATTTATGGATCCTCCGTTTTTTCTGACGAACCGGGAAACGCGCCGGACTCATCTGCTTCTGTTTTGAGGTTCGCGGCTCACCCCCACGCTCTCGCCGGGGATCTGATCCGGAAGAATCTTCCATAGAAAAACGCGACCCCGTCATATAAATCGTCTTCGCAAATTCGTCAGTCCGCTCCTCTAAAACATCCTGCTCCGAAAGACCTTGCCTCTCATCCTTTTCCTCACCGCCAGAATCCCCGCCAGGCCGATCCTGCTGACCGTCCTCTCTTAAGCGCTGCGTCTCCTCCCGCAGCCGCTCGGTCGTCTCCCCCTCTTCTGTCAGCAGCTTCATCTCTTCTATCTCCTTTTCCTGCAAAAACTGCTGTTCCCCAAGCTGCTGATCCCCGTCTCGGGCAGACTGAGCCCTGTCCTTGGCCTGAGCCAACTGCTTCTTATGATTCTCATAAGGCATCTTAGAGTTTGACAATTCCGGATATGAAATACGGGAGTGGAAGATCCCGTTTAAAACCTTGGCAAAAGCCGATCCAATAACACTCAGATCCTTAAACGTCAGATCCGACTCACTTAAGAGACCCTCATCCGCCTTGTCCTGAATAATTTTATGAACCAGCGCTTCCAAACGCCCCGCCGTATTCCCCCGGTGGGATCGGATGATTGCTTCCACATTATCCGCCAGCAGAACAATCGCCGACTCTTTGGACATAGGTTTGGGACCATCATAGCGAAAACGCCTCTCAGGAATGCGGGGATCCTGGGCCAAAGCCTTCATATAGAAGTAACTCGCCCGGCTATCCCCATGATGCTGAACAATAATATCCTTAACGCTCGCAGGCAGTTTATGCCGGTCAGCCAACTCAGCCCCATCCTTAACATGAGAAATGATAATCAGCGCGCTGAGAGTCGCCGTCAATTTATCATGAGGATTCTCAGGCCCAATTTGATTTTCAATAAATAAATACGGACGTTTGAGTTTTCCGATATCATGATAAAGAGCGCCGACCCGCACCAACAAAGGATCCGCCCCCACCTTTTCCGCGGCCGCTTCCGCCAAATTTCCTACCATGATGCTATGATGATAGGTTCCCGGCGCTTCAATGAGCATTCTTTTCAGGAGTTCATTACCCGGATCAGCAAGCCCCAGCAGCCTTACCGTCGATGTAATCCCAAAAGCCCGCTCCATCCACGGCAGCGACCCCACCATCAGAAACGAAGAAATGATCCCATTCAGCGCCATAATTCCCGTGTATGTAACCATACCCAGCAACGGACTCCCCAGAATTAAACATAGGAAAAATCCTCCCGCCGCATTGATCCCTGCCGCATAGAGCCCTGAACGGTTCAAGTCCGTGCGCCGCTCCAAAGCCGAAACACTGATAATGCCCCCAAAAGACCCCAGAACCCCGACAAAGACCATCATAAAAGATTTCGCCCCTGCCCCTGAAGGCTCCACCATAAGCAGCATATAGAACACGACCAAAACACCAGCCGCCATCGCCACCCGTTCGCCCAATAAGAGAGTCAGCATCATGGTAATCCAGGCCACAGGAATCAGGAAAACAAACGCATCAGAAACCCCCCCCCCCAAAAGAGGTATGCTGAGAGCGAGAGCCACCCGGGCCACCCCCAAAATCACGGCCATCATGATCCCCACAAGAACAAGGCGGCGGCGCTGGTCAAAAAGAGCCCTCTGGAAACGGAAGATGTAGAACAGAAACAAAGTCATCCCCAGCAGAATTTCAAAAGCAATCCCCACAAGAGGAACCAAGAAAGACTCTTTCTGAATCAGATCAAATGCCATCAGCGCGTCGTACATATCCTCCGTAACACGCTTGTTTTTCTCAACAATCGTCTCATTTTTCTGATAGGGAACCGTTTTCATCACAACCCGGCTCTCCTCCAAGTCCCGAAGCTGTTCCGTTTTCTGTGTATCCTCAACCAGAATAGACTCAATAATATTTTCCTTCACAAATCCGTCCATAAACTCCTTATACACATCAGGAACCAGGCGTTCTCTGATGTCTTGAGGAGGGTTCCCTGCAGGGTTATTGCTCCCCGCAGAGCTGTTGTTCCCCGCGGAGCTGTTATTCCCCGCGGAATTCCTCTCTCCAGGTTTGTTGATCTCTTCACGAATCTTTGAGCGTATATCTTCGACAGTAATCGTTTTCCAATCCTGATTCTCAGTCATCAGCACCTTATAGGCGCCCAGCACAGCCTCTATAGCCTCCGTACAGTGTTTCCGCACCCAGGCGAAGTCCTCTTCCTCTATAAAAATCCGCTCCAGCCTCTCATCGTCCCAGCCACCCAGGCGAGCACGCAGAACATCATCAACACGCAGCGCGGCACTTCTTTCCTCAGGCGTCCCCAGAGCTCCGGCCCGGCTTATTTTGCCGAACTCATTATCCAGATCATTCTTGATCCTGACCTGAACCTCCGGATCCAATCTATAGGACGGTTGCACATCGTTTCTGGCCCTTCTGCAGTCTTCATCATATTTGGAACGCAGCTCCACTTCCTTATCATAAGGAGCCTGTATATCCTCAAAACTGACCTCCCCAAGAGTCACATTGGTTTTGTCCCGGAATTGCCCATAGGAAATCAGCACAAAAAAAACAGCAAAAAAACCCACCAAAGCCACAATCGAAAAGGCCCACCTCTTGATCAGGCTGCCCAGCCTCTTGCGGCTGATCTTTTTACGGCTTCTCTTCTCTTCACCCTTCTTGGATCCGGATCCTTTACTCTTACTCTTACTCTTCATACCAGACCTCATTACACAGCCCGTCCCGCCCCGTTGTCACTGTCGTAGGCTTGAATAATGCTTTGTACCAACGGATTGCGCACAATATCATCCACCGAAAAAACATGAAACGAAATCTCAGGTATCATTGTCAAAATCCCCTGAACCTCAATCAGACCCGAATAATGTCCCTTCGGCAAATCCACCTGAGTCACATCCCCCGTCACCACAGCCCTGGACCCAAACCCCAAACGGGTCAAAAACATTTTCATCTGCTCCGGCGACGTATTCTGAGCCTCATCCAGAATAATGAAAGAATCATCCAAAGTCCGCCCGCGCATATACGCCAGCGGCGCAATCTCAATCGTGCCCTTCTCAATATAACGCCCTGTGGTCTCCGCCCCCAACAGATCAAAGAGAGCATCATACAGAGGCCGCAAATACGGGTTCACCTTCTCCTGGAGATCCCCAGGCAGAAACCCCAGCTTTTCCCCCGCCTCAACCACCGGACGCGTCAACACGATGCGATTGACCTCCTTGGCGCGCAGCGCTTTCACCGCCATAACCACAGCCAGGTACGTCTTGCCCGTTCCTGCCGGGCCAATGCCAAAAATAATCGAATCGCGCTCCATAGCTTTGATATAGAGAGCCTGCGCCATCGTTTTAGCTTTGATAGGACGCCCCCGGTGAGTCGTCGCAATCACCTTGGTCAGGAACTCCGCCATCCCCCGGTCCGCACCCTCTTCCATCCGCGACGCCACATACCCAATATCCGTCACCGACAACGCATGACCCCGCCGCACAATATCCAGAAGCTCATCCAATACCGCTTCAGCGGTTTTTACCTTTAAGGGCTCCCCCGTAATAACCAGTTCATCCCCACGGCTAAAAACCTGGCAGTCCAAGCGTTCCACCAAGTAGCTCAAATGCATATCTCTAAACCCCAACAGATTCAACGCCTCTTCGCTGTCCCGCAGATATTTGCGAACCTCCGCCACAGCGCCGCCTGTCTCTTGTGTCTCATGGCGCTGCCCTGAACCCGACATATTCTCCGTCCCCAACCTGTTGGCCTCAGCTTGAGTATCCGTCCCCGGTTGATTTTCCGTCTCTACGTGCACATTCTAGCCTCCAATAATATGCTGTATCAGCTGCCCTCATACACCGCCAACTCTTCAAAAACCTCCACCTGAACTCTAATCCGTACAAATCCTTCTTCCGCAGGCAACACCACACTATCTTGCCGAAGCACTTCCGCTCCTGCCGGGAGATTCGCCTCCAGCTCAGCGCTCGCCTGTTCCACAGCCAAGCTCAGAGCCTGTTCAGGATCTCTGGAAAGAGCCACAGCCTCAGTTTCCTGATAGTTCACTTTGACCATTTCGACAGGAAACTCCCAATTCCTCCAACTGAATAAACGATATTGGCTCTTCTCAACAAAACTTTCCTCATAGGGGCTCTTCGCCTGCGTTATCATTATGACTCGTTCCCCAACTTTTATACCCCAGCCGTTTTTTTGCCGCTGTGTCGCCGACACAACAGTCTCCCGCAAGGGAACAACCGCTTCAGCGCTGTACCACGTACGCCCCCGTACAAATCCTTTCGCCACAGGCGGCTGCAATCCCTCTTTATCATCGTTATGTGCGGCTCCCAAGTTTTCCACTTTGACCCCCGCCTCCGCCCCTATTAAGACCTGACCTTGGCGTACCGTATCGCCCTCCTTAACCTGGGCAGTCCCCTGAATCAGCATAATCTCTTCCACCAACCCCGCCCTGGCCGCCACCAGATCCCCCCGGAACACCACCTGGGGAGGCAGCGCCTTTTCCACAACACTGATGAGGACATCGGTACCCCGCTCCTCAATGGAAACCCATGTACATTCCGGCAGAGCCTCGACCAGCTGTTTTTCCAGCTTCTTCTTGTCCAGAACCCCTCGGTAAACCCAAGGCCGGATCCCCACCTTGTCCGCCTCGGTCACAACGCGTTGGGTATCCAGAGTCCGATTGCCCGTCACCGACACCGACAACACAAATTGAGACAAAACCAGCACCGCCAGCACAATCAAGACTCCGCCCAAGATGAGCCCCCGCCGCTTTCCCCAGCGGGACACCACAAAAGGTATCCCCCGCTTACGCCGGATTCGCACCTCCACCTTAGCCTGGCGCGCCGCAGCTCGCAATTTTGGAAAATCTCCGGCCGTTACCCCCGCATAAAGAACCTTGTCCTTCTTGCGGGCATCAAAATGAGTATCAAAAAAAACCACGTCCTGTCCCAAAGCTTCATTCAGAAATAATTCCGGATTCTCGCCCCTAACCTCAATTGTGATATGTCCACGCCCATAGCGCATGATTTTTTTATACATATTCCCCTCTTCCTTGCCAGTCTGTCAAGTCCGAGTCCCTTAAATCAGGGAGTATTCCCTTGAGTTGTCAGGCTTTCCGAAACTCCAGGCCATGAATCTCCCCTTTAATCTCAATCTCCCCCAAAGACATCTGCGCCAAAACAAGATTGCCGCCCCTAAGCTCCAAGTGTCCCGCCCCCACTTCCACAATGACATTTTCCTCAGAAAAAAAGATAACCTGTTGGAAATCCTCAATCATCACCACCTCAAACCCAATCACAGTAATTCTCGGACCCTCTCGATAAAGATCCTCCGGCAAATCCAAGGTTTCTCCGATTTTCTTCTGCCAATTTTTGAAAGGCATGAGCATCCCTCTTCTTACTTATTGATTTACAGGCATAACAAGATTAGCATTTCATTCTTCGGCGGCGCCTCTGTACAGCATGTCTATGCTGAAAAAAAACATCTATGCATGGAATCCGCATATTGATTCTGGTGCAAAAAGTATTCTATACACTGCGCATGAATGGTCTTACGAATTGTGGTACACATTATAGTAACGGGAACACGAAAAAATACTGTTTAATTTTCAAAGGAGACATGTAAGAATGAAAAACATGAAAGTCGCCGCTAAACTCATCACAGGCTTTACCATTGTCGCCATACTCACGGTAATTGTCGGCATTGTGGGCATCGTGGGCCTGAACAGCCTGAACAGTTCTTATACAAGCGCTATTGAGAGCCATGCGAAACCTCTGCCCGAAATTGGTGAAGCTATGACCGTGCTGCAACTTATGCGCGTAGATATTCGCAGCGCCATTTACAACACCGGCAATCTGGCCGAACTACGACCTATTGAATCCAGCTTAAAAGACTATATGGAGGATTTTGAGAGTCTTTTAGAGCCTTACGGAAAAACAATTGCTAAACCTGAAGTGCTCGCAATTTTTGAATCGGCCAAAAACACCTATACCTCAGATTTCAAACCCATGGTATTCCAAGTCCTGGCTGACGCCAAAAACGGTGTCGATCAAGCAACACTGTTGGGAGTGGTGTCAGACAATCTGCCCTCAACAGAGGAAATGATAGACGAGTTTTTTGACACCATGGCAGGTAAAGTGGAAATGCTGGATACAACCAGCGCCGCCGGCGCCAGTCTTGCGAATACACTGTTCGTCCTGCTTTTGATCATTCTCATTGCCGCCGTCCTAACCTCCATCATACTGGGCATTTACATCTCCGGCCTGATCTCCAAACCCCTTGCCCCCTTCACAGCCTTCATGATCAAAGCCGGCACGACAGGTGACATTACCCTTGATCCAGAGGATACCAGAACAATAGAAACGTTTTCTCAAAGAAAAGACGAGTTGGGACAATCCATTGCCGCCACAGGCGCGTTTATAGAACACATTACCGCAATCAGCAAAAACCTGGAGATCATAGCCGACGGCGATCTGACGGTCGATATTTCTCTTTTATCTGATAAAGACACTATGGGACGCTCCTTGCAAAAAACAGCAAACAACCTGAACCGCATGTTCAGTGAGGTCAGTACATCCACAACCCAAGTCTCCAGCAGCTCCAAACAAGTTGCCGACACCGCGGCCAGCATCGCCTCCAGCGCGACACAGATGGCAAGCGGCGCGCAATCTCTTGCCGAAGGCACCACAAGGCAAAGCGCGTCTGTCGAAGAGTTGACAAACTCGATTGCCCAAGTCGCCGAAAAGACCCTCGCCAACGCAGGCAAAACCGATCATGCTGCCAAACTCGCCCAAGCCGTTATTACGAAAGCAGAACAAGGCAGCCGCCAAATGGATGAGATGATCGCTGCCGTCAACGATATCACTGAAGCCAGCAAGTCTATCCGCATCATTATTGAAACCATAGACAGCATCGCCTTGCAAACCAATCTTCTTGCCCTAAACGCTGCTATTGAAGCGGCCCAAGCCGGAGAACACGGCAAAGGCTTTGCTGTCGTCGCTGAAGAAGTCCGGAAACTCGCCGGCCAAAGCGCAGAGGCCGTCCAAGAAACCAGTTCCGTCATTCAGAACTCCATGCAAAAAACCGAGCTCGGCGCTCGCGTAGCTAACGAAATGGCCGCAAGCCTCACAGAAATTGTTTCCAGCATCAACGAGAGCAATCAGCTCATCACGGAGATTGCCAAAGCCTCCGAGGAGCAGTCCTCAAGCATATCCCACATCAATAGCACCATCGATCAAGTCTCCCAGATCGTTCATCAAAACAGCGCCACAGCCCAACAAAGTGCTGCCGCCGCCCAAGAAAGCGCCGCCGCCGCCCAAGAAAGCGCCGCCGCCGCTGACGAAATGAGCTCTCAGTCCACTCTGCTGGAGAAAGCAATTTCCCGGTTTAAAACAAAAGACAGAACCGCAGGCCGTCAAGGCTTATTTCAGACATGAGAACGCGGGCTTCGCCCGCAAGTGGTTAGTGGTCAGTATTGGATTTTCTTGCTTTTTATTGACGTTTCGCGTCTGTAAGGTACCAAGGCTGTTCTCACTCCAACAAAAGCACCACACTATTATTCCCCGGGGACAGATCCTCCCAAAGCCCCTCCATCACGTATTTCAGCTGAGTCGTATAAATCGCGCGCGCCCATAAGCCCAGTTTATTTTCATCAAAGACCGGCCGCATCGCCAGATCCACATCACCATAATAATGGGCCATAAATCCGTCCCCCGCCGCTTCAGCAAGATATTTGGCATCCTCCTCAGGAACCTTATAAGAGCGCAGCGTTCTGTAAGCCTCCGCGATCACAGAATCGCGCGCAAATTCCCGGGCCCTCTCCGCAAAATCTGTATCGGGACGGAGCTTTTCCACTAGGGATACACTCTCGATCTCCAAGGCGTTCCCCGTCAGAGTGCAAAACCGAAGGGGGCTGGGCGCCGTGACCAAAGATCCCGTCTCCACATCATAAAGGGTTCCTTCATCAAACTGCCCCACAGCGATATTCTGAGCATGATAATGGCCGGTAAAAACCAATTTCACATGGTAAGACGCCAAGAGGCGCCCCATATATTCATAATCTCGAAATAAATAGTCCGGATGCAGCTTAGCTTGACCCGGCCAGTGTTCCACAATGCCATGATGGGTCAGAACCATAACAGATTTTTTCTGAGACACAGCTTGATTCAAGACATCCCCCAGCCAATATTCCGTCTCTTGGCTGATCCGGCCGGAAACAATCTCGGGCTTCCCCGGTTGATTCTCCCGATAACGGCATCCGTCAAGCCCCAAAATCCACAATCCCGGAATAGGTTCCACTACATAGCTCAAGGAATTCTCATCCCGCATAAGAGCGCTGCCATACCCCATATTGGCATAAATCCGGGCAAAATCATCGGCCGTAATCGTATCCACCGCTTCAGTTCCGTCTCCCACATAGCGCACAGCTCCCGGATTGTTGATATCATGATTACCCGGCACCACACACACCTGGATCCCTTTATCCACCAGCACCTGCAGCCGGGAAGCCACTTGGTCGTGGTTAATTCGTTCCCCATCCTTGGTCAAATCTCCCGGAATCAGGACAAATTCTATGTCCGCCTGCCCCATCTCATCAATTCGGGCCTCAAACTCGCCGATCGCGCAGTCCAAAAGATCCTCCGCATCCAAAAACATTTTGCGGTCATCATGCAGCGCCTCTTCAAAGGCAGCCCCCTCAGTCCCCAAAGAGCGGTCATAAAAATGCAGATCGCTGATCACCGCAAACTTCACATCCGGATGGGACGTCGGCCCCTCATTCCCCGTGTAGTGTTCATATGTGAGGGCAGGCAGCGTTTTTACATAGTTTGCCACAGCATTAAAAACAATCACCCCGACAGCCACAGCCAACACACCCATCAAAACAGTCCTGCCCACCCGTCTGCCTTTGCGCACGGTGTGAGGTTTCTCCTTAGTTTCTTCCTTCACGGAAATCACTCCTCATATGGCTTAACACCCATTCTATCATTCTCCATCCCCTTATTCTACACTCTCTCTTCCTATACCTCCCCTTATTCTACACTCTTTCTTATATAACTCCACAGCAAAACGAATCGCTCCATAAGAAACCTCTGGGGCAACAGCCTCCTTAATCGTCCGCAAAGATTCCGTCCCCTGCTCCTCAATCGCGGCAAAGATAGCCTCCCGGTGTTTGCCAGGAATAAACTCTTCCGGATCCACCGCCAGCCCCATGGCAAAAGCTCGAACCAAGTGATTCTCAATCGTTGTAAGTGTCAAAGCGCGCCAAGCCGCAATTTCCGCAACGGATTTTCCTGCCTTGTAAAGCTCAAATGTCGTCAGAACTGTTTCCCCCTTGACCGCCTTACCCCCTTTCTGTTCTGGGATAGAGGGAAACACCCGGGGGGTCCGGGGACGGTTCTGAATCCCCCGTTCTTCCATATATTTTCTTACGACTGCGATAAACCTGGTTCCATACTGCTCCAGCTTGTATCGCCCAACACCGGACACAGCCCCCATCTCCTCAGGAGTTTCCGGCAGCACTGAACACATCCCTGCCAAAGAGGCATCCGAAAAAACGATATAAGGCGGAACCCCCAGTCTCTCCGCAATCTCTTTGCGCAAAACTTTTAATCTGTCAAACAAATCCCCATGCTCGTGTCCAAAGTAACCCCCTTCGCGCCCAGGTCTGATCATCTCCTGGATCGGCTCTTCCCTGTTCAGTCTCAAGGCGCGCCTCATCACCAGAGTCTCTTTCTCCCGCAAGAATTGCCTGGCCTTCTTGCCTGCTGTCAGGACAGGGTATTCCCCCAGACTCAATTCCAAATACCCCTGAGCTGTGAGGTAGGCGATGATCTCCTTAACTGTTTTTTCCGGATATTCGCGCATAATCCCATACGTGGATAATCTCTGGAACCCCAAGGTGCGAATCCTCTGAGTATTAGCTCCCCGCAGAACCTGGGTTACCAACACACTGCCAAAGCGATTGCCCATTCTGATGACACAAGAAATGATTTTTTGCGCCTCTATTGTAATATCCGTCTTCCCCGGCGCCTCACCGTCGCCGGAACCCGCCCTCTCCTCCTCACAAAGATCGCAATTGGAACAATGAAAACAGTGCCGCGCCACGTCTGTCATGCCAAAATAGCTCAAAATATAGGCGCGCAGACACGTATCAATATGGCAGTAATCAACCATAACCTGGAGTTTTTTATACTCCTCCGCCTTATTACCCGTATCCCCAGGATAGATCTCCCCCTCAAGGTGGGTCTCACCAGAGGACTCAATCAAAAATCTATTCGTCACAATATCCTGCGCGGCATAGAGCAGCACGCACTCGGATTTTTCACCATCTCGCCCCGCCCGCCCCGCTTCCTGATAATAGTTTTCCAACGTCTTAGGCATGCCGCAATGGAGCACGAAACGGACATTAGATTTGTCAATCCCCATGCCGAACGCGTTAGTGGCCACCATCACATCAGCATGATCATGCCGGAACGCCTGCTGATTCTTGCGCCGAATCTCATCAGACAGCCCCGCGTGATACGGTAAAACGGACAACCCTGCCTGGACAAGTCTCTGAGCAAGTTTGTCCACCTGCTTACGGGTTAAACAGTAAACAATACCCGGCACACCCGGATTGGCCCGCACATAGTCCATGACATAGTGATCCCTGTCCAAAGGAGCATGCACCGCAAAATGGAGGTTGGCTCTATCAAATCCCGTACACAGAACATATGGAGACCTTAACCCCAACAAAGAAAGAACATCATTTCTGACTTTATCTGTCGCCGTGGCCGTGAAAGCCCCAACGCAGGGCCTCTGGGGCAGCGCCTCTATCATCGCACGGATACGCCGGTAACTGGGACGAAAATCGTGGCCCCATTGAGAAACGCAATGAGCCTCATCCACCGCCACCATGGAAATCTTCAAACCCGCCAAAAAAGACACAAACTCTTGCGACTCCAGTCGTTCCGGGGCAATATAGAGCAGCTTGATATTTTGGCGGTGCAGCGCCCGATAAGTTTCGCTCACCTCCTGAGACGAGATGGACGAGTTCAGGAGCCTGGCCGCAATGCCCATGCGCTGCAGCGTATCCACCTGGTCTTTCATCAGAGAAATCAGGGGGGAAATCACAACTGTCATACCCGGAAACATCAGCGCAGGAATCTGATAGCATAGGGACTTCCCTGCACCGGTGGGCATGATGGCCAAGACATCCTGGCTGTTCAAGATGTTTTGTAAGATCGTCTCTTGTCCCCTATGGAAGCTGGTGTAGCCATAATAGTCGCGCAGCAGCTCCTGCGCTTGTGTCAGTGTCAGATTATCGTGCATAATAGTGTGCCTGTTGGCTTCCTTCAGTGTTTCGCATCAGCCGCTATGATAGTCAGTATACTATAACATAGGCCCTCTCACAATAAGACAAGATAAGGAATTATATATTTTTATGAATATTAACTCGAAAATAGCACATTTTGCGCTTACTCCTCATATTGTGTAATAAAAACAAGGGAGTACAATGAAATGTCAACACCACAATTTCCGGATGTCCCGGATGGCTATACCATTAACGACAGCATAGCCCAGATTATCACATCAATCGCCATGGAAGAAATCGGGTTAAGCCATATTATTAATGCCGAAGGGGAAAAAATACAGTATCTGTTAGGAACTCTGGAAGGACAAAGTCCACAGGAAGCCCCCACGTTTGAGCAACTTTTAGAACTCAACGACAGCGTGAAAGATATGCTTGGCCAGGTGTCATTTAGCCAAATGTTCCTCATGGGTAAAATGCAAGCAGCTTTGAACGCGTATCAAGACACTCCAACCCCGCCGACACCGCCTGCAAATATGAATATTTTGATAGCAGGGGGAACCGGGACTGACCCGTTAGGAACCCCTGCGGACGTGTTGGTGGTTCCGTTTGCACAGCCGCCGGTATTGCAAATTGGGAATGATGTTACGCTGGAAGCAACAACAGCAGGCCGGTTTGATATTAACGTAACAGGCAATTATCAGATCACTTATCAATTGGCTGTATATCCTCAAGATGTTGCTGACGGAGTGACTGTTATTGCTGAGCTGACGAGTGCCAATCTTGGCATAATTGATACCATAGGATTGGCACAAGGCCACATTGTGCAAGGACGCAATGTCACAACACAGCTGCAAGCAGGAGATATCGTATCACTTGTGACTCGCAATCAGCAAAATGGCAGTTACTATGTAAACAGTCAAGTCATAACTTTTGTAAACGTGGGTTAAAAAGGGGGGGTTAGGGAAAATGTCTATGCCCGAAATTCCCAAAACAGAAAAATTAACATGTGAGCAGACCATTAATATGATTTTACTATCAATAGCGATGGAAGAATTGGCCTTGAGTCATGTTCTCAATGCGGAAGGCGAAAAAATCCAACAGGCCCTGGATTTGGTAAAATGCCATAAACGCGACTGCGATATACAGAAACTTCTGGATATTAATGAAAGCGTGTCTTCTATGATAGCGCAGATCAGCGATTTGCAGATTATTCTGAAGAGCAAGATGCAACTTGCCATAAAGCATCTATCCTGTCTGCCGGTTCCATCTCCTCCGCAGCCAACCCCTGACAAACCATGTGAACCTCCGCGCCCACCTCACCGACCCTGCCCGCCACAACCGCCCTGTTCAGTAAAAAACAATTTAGCAAAAATTGTTAAACGTCTTATTAGAATTTTATTTTAATTAAGAGGAAGAGGTCTTTTGAAATAAGCCAACCCCCTCCAGCCGAGGGGGAGCTTATTTCATTTTCAAGGGACTGTAAGGCTGTTGGGATCACGTCTCAGTCCCTTACGGGAAACACCACTTCCAAAACCCCCTCCAACTCCTCCACACTTTGCGCGTGTACCATCCTCTCCCGCAACTGAGCCGCTCCCTGTATCCCCTTGGTATACCATAACGCATGTTTGCGCATCTCCTTAACAGCGCGGTCTTCCCCTTTATAACGGACAAGAAGCTCAAAATGCCTGCGAATAACACGCAGCTTATCCACAGGCGGCAATTCCGGCAGCAGACACCCTTGCTGGACATAAGCCGCCGTTCGTATCAGCATCCACGGGTTCCCCAACATGGCGCGGCCCACCATGACCCCATCACAGCCCGTTTGTTCCAGCATGCTCACAGCGTCCTCAGGACTGTGGATATCCCCATTCCCAATAACAGGGATGCCCACAGACTCCTTAACCCGGGCAATCCCCTGCCAATCCGCCCTCCCCGCGTAGAACTGATCCCGCGTCCGCCCATGCACCATGAGGGCCGCCACCCCACTCCTTTCCAACCGCGGCGCCAGCTCCGAGGCAACAAGATGATCCCCGTCCCACCCCAGGCGCATTTTCACACTCACCGGGACACACGGCCCCACACTCTTCACAACAGCGCCCGCGATATCCACCGCCAGCCCCATATCTTTTAACAAGGCCGAGCCTTCCCCGTTGTTCACAATCTTTGGCACAGGGCAGCCCATATTGATATTGACCGCCGAAGCCCCCAACTCCACCACACGTTTAGCCGCCTCAGCCATAAGAGAAGGATCCGCCCCGAAAATCTGAACCGTTCTCGGCTCAGGCTCCCCGCTCAGATCCAGCATAGCCAAAGTGTGCCGGTTGTTGTAATGCAACGCGTGACAGCTGATCATCTCCGTAACACTCAGAACCCGAAAGTCAAGATTCGCCAACCCCACCCATCGAGTCAGTTCCTGAATAACCCGGCGGAAAGCCTTGTCCGTAACCCCGGCCAAAGGCGCTGCCCAGACAGATTTCCCCGCCCAAGCAGATTGATCTGTCCCACGATTATACAGCATTCAACGTATTCTTTTCATACAGGATCCGCAGCCCCTCCAAGGTCAAATCCTCATCCACCATATCGATAGCGGAACAGCTTTCCGCCATCAAAGCCGCGATCCCTCCTGTCGCTACAACTTGAATCTTCTCAACATCCCCAAGTCCCTGCTGTATGAGCGCCCCCGTCATGAGAGAAACAATTTTTTCCGCCTGTCCGCAAAACCCATAATAAATCCCCGCTTGCATACTGCTCACCGTATCCCTGCCAATAACCGAACCCGGATTGGCCAAATCAACTCGAGGCAGCTTAGACGCTCCCTGAAACAACGCCTCGCTTGAAATAGCAATCCCCGGGGCAATCGCTCCTCCCATATATTCGCCCTTCTCATTAAGGGCACAAAAGGTTGTCGCCGTCCCAAAATCAATAATAATGAGCGGCGCCCCGTATTTCGCCAGACCCGCCACAGCATTAACAATACGGTCAGCTCCGACTTCCCGTGGATTATAACATTGTATAGGAAGCCCCGTTTTGGTTCCCGGACCTATGACCAGAGGCGCCACCCCTATATAGTCACGCAGCATCACTTCCAGCGCCGGCGTTGCCGGCGGCACCACAGAAGAAATAACAGCCCCTTGAATATACTCAAACTCCATATCCACAAAATCCAACAGCTGAGCCATAAGAACCGCATATTCGTCCGCAGAACGATTTTTTTCCGTAGAGACCCGCCACCGCTGTATCAGAGATCCTTCACAAAAGATACCTATCACAATATTCGTATTCCCCACATCAAAAGCCAGAAGCGTCCGAGGCTGCGGAACCCGTGAATAGGCAGACCGCAAACTGGTAACCCGCGAGTCCTGAGCCCTTGCCTCTTTAGCCCACGCCTTATCCGGTGTACTCATGGAACCCCCTCCATTCCTTTCGTGTTGTCCTCAAACATATTTCGCATAGATGGCTTGGCGGGATCCACCACCAGGCTGAAGTCCATAGCTTGAACAGAGTGGGTCAGACATCCCAAGGAAATAACATCCACCCCCGTCTCAGCCACATCCGCAATAGAGTCCTCATCAATCCCTCCGGAAGCCTCTACAAGAGCCCGCCCCGCAATATAAGAGACAGCCTCCCTCATATCCTCCAGATTCATATTATCCAGCATAATCACATCAGCCTTCAATTCCACAGCCCGGCGCACGTCGGCAAGCGTTTCACATTCCACCTCAATCTTGACCATAGGCCCCACTTTCGCCCTCACACGCTCAATCCCTTCAGCCATTCCCCCCACAGCCGCCAAGTGATTATCTTTCAGCATAACCGCATCATACAGCCCAAACCTATGATTCCTTCCGCCCCCCGTACGCACAGCATATTTTTGCAGCCCGCGCAGCCCCGGCAGCGTCTTTCGCGTATCCACAACACTCACAGATATCCCCTCGCCCAAACGGGCAGACAGAGCCGCCACCATCTCCGCCGTTCGGGAGGCAATCCCAGACAAATGCTGAAGAAAATTCAAAGCCGTCCGCTCCCCTTGCAGAATCCCAGCCAACCGACCCTGGAGACGGGCCACCAAGGCCCCCCTCTCTACATCCGCTCCCTCCTCGTACAAAGACTCAAACCCCATATCAGGATCCAGGCGGACAAACACAGCGCGGACAACAGGCAAGCCACAGACAACCCCCGGCTCCTTCGCATAGATATAAGCCTCCCCCAAAGCCTCCGGCGCCAAAATCAACGAGCTCAAATCCCCCGTCCCAATATCCTCCCGCAGCGCCCTGTCAATCACATCAGAAACCCCTAAATCAGAGATCCCTAAATTCGATAGATTCCACACCGTCATTCCCTCTTTTATAAACAGAATTTTTGCGAAACTCCCCACACCTTTCCGGATAGTCACTGCGGTAATGCGCCCCACGGCTTTCCCTCCGGCTCAAAGCCGACAGCACAATCCCCCTGCCCAACACCAGCAGATTGCCCAGTTCCAGAACCTCTTTCCGCAGCCCCAGGCAAGACTCCTTCTTCCTCATCGCTCCCGTCTCCAGCTCTGGCTGATACCCCGTCTCCATACCCTCCAAACACGCCAGAGCCTCCCAAAGACCCTCCTCATCACGAATAATCCCAACCTTGTTCCACATGAGATCCGTGAGCTGCCCACGCAGCGCCGCCACATCCTCCCCGCCTAACTCAGATGGCTGAAAACTCCCCGGAGAACACGGCCACACCACACTCTCCCATCCCGGCATCTCCTCCGCCATATATCTCTCCAGAGCCAAAGCCGCCTCAGAACCAAAAACCAATCCGTCCAACAGAGAATTACTCGCCAACCGGTTAGCGCCATGAACCCCATTGCAGGCGCACTCCCCACAAGCAAAAAGATTCCTGAGTCCCGTGCGCCCCGAAATATCCGTGCGAATCCCCCCCATACAATAATGGGCCGCCGGCATCACCGGCACAGGCTGCCTCTCAATATCCACACCACTCTTGAGACAGGTCGCATAAATTTTCGGAAACCCCTCGCGAATATTTTTATGTGTAATCGCAGAAAAATCCAAAAAAACAGGCCCCTCCTTCAACTGATCCCAAATCGCCCGGGCCACAACATCCCGGGGCGCCAATTCCTTCCCCGGCACCCTATCCATAAAAAACTCGCCGCGCTCATTCAACAGCCGCGCCCCATCTCCTCGAACCGCCTCCGAGATCAGAAAGCACGTGCCGTCCGGCTTCAAAAAAACCGTCGGATGAAACTGGATAAACTCCATATTCATCAGCTCCGCACCCGCGCGCAAAGCCGCCGCCATGCCATCCCCCGTCAACATCTCCGGGTTCGACGTATACCGGTAAATCTGTCCCATCCCCCCTGTCGCCAGCACCACCGCCCTCGCCCGCCAAGCCTTCAAGCGCCCCTGGGCCAGAGCCAGCACCCCCACCACATGGTTATCCGCATTTTTCAGCAAATCTATAACACAACAATTTTCCTCAAGGCGCAAAAGCCCCTCCCTCTGAGCGCTGTACGCCAACTGACGCTGGATCGCCTGTCCCGTCATATCGCCCCCCGCATGGAGTACACGCCTGTATGTATGAGCCGCCTCCCGCACAAAATCCAGTTCCCCCTGAACCCGGTCAAAATCTACCCCCATAGCCATAAGATCCCGCACATACTGAGGCCCCTTGCGCGTCATCACACGCACCGCCTCCTCATTGCAGATCCCGGCCCCCGCCTTCAGGGTATCCCGAAAATGCACCTCCGGCGAATCCTCCGGCAGCAACGCCGCCGCAATCCCCCCCTGAGCCTCCTCTGTGCTGCTCCTCTCAATAGCCGCCTTGGTCAGAACCGTCACATCATAACACGACGCCAGCCCCATAGCGGCAAAAAGCCCCGCAATACCACTGCCCACGACCACGACATCCGTGGTAAAAACCTCTGCTTTATTCACGTACTCACCCTTCGCTGCACACCTCTTCATAAGCAAACTGAACCACCTGATTCAACGCATCCACAAAAACCACCCGGGGCTTGTACTCCTTAGCCTCTTCCGTGGTCATATCCCCATAAGAAATCACAATAATCTCATCCCCCACCTGAACAAGACGCGCCGCCGCGCCATTCAAGCACATAATTCCCGAATGAGCCTTCCCCGACAAAACATAAGTTTCCAAACGCGCCCCATTATTTTTATTGACAACCTGCACCCGTTCATTCGGTAAAATATCCGCCAGCTCCATAAGATGAGAATCAATAGTAATGCTTCCCAAATAGTTCAAATTCGCTTCCGTCACTCGGGCGCAATGAATTTTAGATTTCATCATACTACGTATCATCAAACATCCTCCACCTTCGCAATCACAATATTATCAATCAGCCGTGTCTCCCCCAGCCGGGCCGCCAGCAAAATAACTATCGCCTCCTCCTCTTCGCGCATCTCCACATATTCTACCTGCGCTTCAGTGTGTTCAATTTTCTCTCGTATCACAGCACATACCTTATCCCCATCCTTTTCCCCCGCCACAACCTCCTTCGCCCCCTCTTGCAGCGCCTCATAGAGAACAGGAGCTTGTTTCCTATGTTCATGGCCCAGATAGACATTGCGCGAACTCATGGCCAGCCCATCCGCCTCGCGATAGATCGGGACTGACACAATCTCCACATTCATGCACAAATCCCGAACCATCTGCCGAATCACCATCAGCTGCTGATAATCCTTCTGTCCAAAATAAGCCACATCCGGCTGACAGATATGCAAAAGCTTAGTTACCACAGTCGCCACCCCATCAAAATGTCCAGGCCGGGACGCCCCGCAAAGCCCCTCACTCACGCCTCCCACCCGCACAATTGTCAATGATTCCCCCCCCGGATACATCTCCTGTACTGTCGGTGCAAACAGCATATCCACCCCTGCCCCACGAGCCAAGTCGGTATCTCCGGCCAAATCCCGCGGATATTTTTCAAAGTCCTCCTGCGGCCCAAACTGCAAAGGATTGACAAAGACACTCATCACAATAAAACCGCCCGAAGATAAATCAGCCCGCGCAGCTTTGACCATAGACAAATGGCCGTCATGGAGCCACCCCATGGTCGGAATCAGCACAATCCTCTTGCCGCCCGCCCGGGCTTGTCCGATTTTCTCTCTCACAACACTGATATATTCTGTCGTCTCCATAATGCTCCTCTCTAATGCGGGCTGCGCCCGCAAGTGGTCAGTGGTCAGGGATCAGTGGTCAGTGGTTAGGGATTTTCTTGTTTTTATTGACACTTCGCGCCCTAGTTCAGCATTTTCCTCATCTCCACCTCCCTCACATAGGGCCTTCCGGCCCTCTCCTTCTGGCGGTGAGCCAGTTCGAGAGTTCGGATTCCCAGCGAACAATACACATCCTTCATCTCCTTAGGCAACTGCGCCAAGTGGCGCCGCACAACCTCCACATCCCCGCGGGCGATAGGACCCGTCAACACCCCCAGGCCCCCGGTTTCTAAATTATCCAACGTTCCCCGCATCAGAGGCAGCAGCAACGCCAAACTTTCCTCCGTTGTGAGACCAATCCCCTCCAACAGGTCAACCGCCATCGACGCCAACGTCACCAAATAGTTCGACGCCAAAACAGCCGCGCCATGATAGAGCACCTTGCCATCTTCCGGAATGCTATGAGCAATGCCCCCCAGCGCCCGAACAATATCCCGGCCGCACTGAGCCGCCTGCTCATCACTGCCGTCAACCCCAAAATGCGTTCCCTGCAGTGAGTCAATTCCATCAGGAATCGAGGCAAAGGCCCGATAAGGATGAACTCCTATATAACGCCAACGCACCCTATGCCCACGCAGTTTGTCCCGCGCATGTTTATCAAAATCCATCACCCGCCATGGCAAGGCCCCCGAACAATGAACCAGGGTGCGCACATCGCCTCCTCTCTCATCAGAGCTGTTCTTGTTCTGGCTGGTCTCACTTTCACTTTCACTTTCACTTTCACTTTCACTTTCATTTTCACTTTCATTGGGGGATATCACCAAGTCTCCGGAAAATATCTGCTGTATTGTCTGTGCCACCTGAGCAATGGCGTCATCCGGCGTTGTGATAAAGATCAGCGAACACCGCTGAATCAGTTCCTCCGGCGATAAGAAATCACAGGGGATATACCCATGAAATTGTTTATAGGAAACCCGGCTGCGTGTATTCACCCCTGCGCATTGATATAACCCGGTTTTTTCCAATCCCACCGCTATGAGAGTTCCAATCGTCCCGGCCCCAATAATGCCGAACATTTCCTTCCTCAAAAAAACACCTTCTTCCCCAGATGAAGGTGTTCCTGAACCCCCGCTAGTACAGCGGACGAACTCGCCTTCACCGTCTCAGTTCTCTGATGCCTGCCCCTATAGGCCGGCGATAAATCCAAGCGGTTTTCGTGCCAAGTCTATCCGGTTCTCTTAATTAGTATACTCAATTTTATTATAGGGAAAACCTGATAAAATTCAACTTATGAAACTGACATCTTTCAACTTTATTTTTTATGATACAATTTGATTTGTAAATAGTGACTTCCCTCAAACAAGTTCCATAGAGACATCCCCTATGGAACTCCGAACATTTATAAACGGGTTACGAATCTTGGCGCAGCTCACTCAGGGTCACTTTCACCACATGGCTCGCCCCATCGCGATAATAGGTCACATCCACTGTGTCGCCAACATTATATTTAAACAGTTCGTGACTCAGTTGGAGAGAATTTTTTACCGCAGCCCCGTTGATAGCCGTAATAATATCCCCCTCTTTGATGCCCGCCTGGCCCGCGCCGGCATCCGGCTGAACACTGGCCACATAGCACCCTTCCGGCATACCGCTGTTTGCTGTCAGTCTATACCTGTCATTGATACTAACCATCAGCGCCGCATGGCTGGCATAGCCCTTTTCGATGAGTTCCTTAATCACAGGCTCAGCATCCGAAATAGGTATGGCAAATCCCATCCCTTCATACCCGGATTTGGCGGCATTGATGGCAATCACTTCCCCTTCAAAATTCACAAGAGGACCTCCGCTGTTCCCCGGGTTGATGGCCGCATCTGTTTGAATCAATTTAAAACTCGCTTCCCCTTGTAAGTCCAAATACCGATCCAAGGCTGAAACAATCCCTTGAGTGACTGAACGGGCAAAGGCCATACCCCCAGGATTCCCAATGGCAATCACCGGTTCCCCCACACGCAGCGCATTGGAATCTCCAATCTTGACTTGAACCAAATTGGTTCTATCTTCAATTTCAAGCACCGCCAAATCCGTACGCGCATCACTGCCCACCACTTTCGCCACAAGATTGCGCCCATCATGCAGAGAAACGGTAATTTCCTCAGCTCCATCAATAACATGTTGGTTTGTAATAATATAGCCCTTCTGGGCGTCATAAATAAACCCCGTGCCGCTGCCTCTTTCCACCAGCCCTGAGGTCCCCGCTAAAAAATTTGTCGTCCTCTGATGATTGGCAATCCCAACCACAGCCGGCTGAATCGTATCACTGATAGCTGTTGCCTTATAGAGAACCTCATCCTGAGGGATCGATCCCGCAGGCCCCATAGCCGTCCCTGCCCCATTCCCTCCCCACAGGGTATAAGTCAGCAGCGCCACCAGAAGCCCTCCCACAATAGCTCCTAACAGAGCTGCTGCAGCAACAGGCATCCCTCTCCTTGGCTGTTGGCCGTAATATTCCATTTCGTTCACTCTCCTTTCTTTATGGACTGTACCCAAATAACCCGTGCAGCACTCCGTTAAGCATTCTCCCCATCCAATATAATCAGCTCATGGGGGCCATGACGCGGAGCCACGCGGATCTTGAGCTTCGGACACCGCCCCTTGACCGGTGAATCCCGTAAAATAGAGCACACTGTACGCATAGCCAGCTCAGGCGTGTTGTTCTCCTCACTGAGATGGGCCAGCACAACACGCTGCGTATTGCTCTGCACCCACCGGCACAACCCCTCCGCCGCCTGAATATTGCTCAGATGGCCGCGAACCCCCGCAATGCGCTTCTTGAGGCTCGGAGGATATCTCCCCTTCCACAAACGATCCAGATCATGGTTCGCCTCAATTAAGAAAGACGTACACCCCATCAAAGCTTTATGCATCTGATCTGTCACAATGCCTGTATCTGTGAGAATCCCCAGAGTGCCCTGTTCTCCTGTAATTTTCATCCCCTTGCCCTGCCGGCAATCGTGAGAGGTCGTAAACAAGTCCACATGAAGTCCCGCCAGGGTCACCTCCCGATCCAGAACCTTCTTTTGGTCGGACCGCAGCCGCCCCAAAGTCTTTTCCATACCCTCCCAGACCCCTTCCCCTGCATACACAGGGATCTTCAGGCGGCGGGCCAACACCCCGGCCCCCAAAATATGATCCGTATGCTCATGAGTTACGAGAATCCCCTCAAGCTCCTCCACAGGGATCCCCACCGCTGCCAAATGAGCCAGGACACGATTTCCGCTGATGCCGCAATCCACGAGAAAATGACGGCCCGCCTCCCCCACCAGGACAGCATTTCCCGAACTTCCGCTGGCTAAGGAACAAAAATGCACATCTCTCACCTCATTCCCCGCGTTATCTCTCTTCAGTCGTTCCCACGATCATTGCCTTCTTCGACATGAATATCCTGACTCTTCGCACTCTGAATGAGCTCATCCAGCTGCGCCTGAACCTCCGCGTCCTCAGTTAATGACCTAGCCTTTTCCCATTGGGCAATAGCCTGGTCCCTGTCTTCTAACCCATCCCGCAGAAAGTAGCCATAGCCTATAAGAACATCTCTATTTTCCGGCTCACGTTCCAACAGCTCCAGATACGTGCTCTCAGACAGGTCATTGTTCCCCGCCCGCCACGACACCTCGGCCAAAGCCAATAATACATCTGCCGGCCGTTCCTGTTGTATCTCCAGACACGCCTGGAACCCCTCCATTGCCTTTTGATAGTCGGCTTGAGGATCCGTTATGATTCCAATAAACGACCAATATACCGCATACTGAGCCCTCTGGGCATAAAGGCCCGCAAGGGCTTTTTGCGCGTCCGCGTTAGAGGGATCTTCAGCCACTCTCGCCTCAAGCTGCTCAATGTTGAGAATCAGCTGATCGTACTCCTGTTGGAATGCCGCTTGGTAGTCCTGTCCCCCTTGATCAGGCTTTTTGCTAAACAAGTATCCAATCCCCCCGACAGACGTCGCTACAAGGGCTACAGACAAAAGCAGCACCAAGGCGATCACCATGATCTTCTGCATTTTCTTCCCAAACATAAGATCCCTCCCTTTGACCTATGTGAACTATGTACCTTCACCCTTCGCAGATCCCACCTATCCCGCCTCACAAATTTGCAAGTAGTAGGCCACTTCCAGTCTTTTCTTCTGCAGAGCGCATCCCAAAACATACACCTCGTCCAAAGCGCCCCCATGAGCCACATTAGAAGCGTGACACCCGCCGCTGCAGGAGAACCGCGCCCAACACCCCCGGCAGGCCGCCTTGCTGTAAACCGTCGTTTGGCGGAACCTCTCCGCCAGATCCGCAGTCGCCTTCTCCGTGAGGCCCCCCAGGCTGTCCTGGAACAGAGACCCCATTTTAAAAGCCTCCTGCCCCACAAACTGATGACACGGATACAGGTCCCCTTCCGGCGAAACCGCCACATATTCGTACCCCGCACCGCACCCTGACAAGCGTTTGGGCAGACACGGCCCGGCCAATCCCGCGTTAAAATGAAAGAAAGTAAAGTTTCCCTTGCGCGCCTCTTCGCCCAGGATATCATAGGACTCGCACAAAGCCTCCACATGCTCGCGAGTCAGCCCATAAGAACAAGAACACTCCCCATCAGATGGACTCCCGGGCGAAGCATCAGACAGAGTACCAGACGAAGCTACCACAGGCTCCAAAGAAATCCTCTCTATTCCCAAGTCCGCCATATGCAGCACATCCCTGTAAAAATCCAGGTTATGCCGGGTGTATGTCCCCCGCACATAGGAATAGGTTCCCATCGCATATCGGGACGTTTGAGCATGACGTCGCATCCATCCACTCACACGATCCACAACCGCCTCATAGCTGCCCGAACCGTCGCAGAACACGCGCATACGGTCATGAGTCTCTTGCCGTCCGTCCAGACTCAGAACCAGACTGATATGCTCCTTCTCCACAAAATCCTGAACCTCATCTGTAAACAATACCCCGTTGGTGGTCATCGTAAACTTGATCGTTTTCCCTGAACGCTTTTCCAATTCCCGTCCATATCCCACAAGATCCCGCACCACCGGCCAATTCAGCAGAGGCTCTCCGCCAAAAAAATCCACTTCGCAGTGTTTGCGAACCCCGCTGGCCCGGACTACAAAATCCAAGGCTTTTTTGCCCACCTCCAGGCTCATGAGGCCACGCCCTCCTCCAAAAGGCCCTGTTCCCGCAAAACAGTACCCGCAACGCAAATTGCAGTCATGGGCCACATGCAGACATATGGCTTTGATCTCTATCTGAGGCCTCTGAGGAGTTTCCGGCCCCTCAAAAACCACGGGCCGCGAAAACAGCAGGTCCTCAGCCTGAAGCTCTGCCAATTCGCGCAAAATATCCGCCTTCGCTGTCCGGTTCAGAGAATGTCCCGTCGCCGCCAGCATAGACTCAGGCCGATCCAAGCCCTGTGGAAAAGCCTTCTGGTAGTCACTCCATTCTCCAATGTACGCAAAAGTCATATCATCCAAAAGATGCAAAGACCCCGAATTGACGTCGTAGGCAATATTCATACCTCCCTGTCTGTACAGATGGACATGAGAGGCTATGGGATAGTTTTTTAAATCCAGAGACCTCATCACCTTTGCCGCCCTTGAAATACCTCCAACACACGCGCCGCTACCGCTTCATCTTCTTCCACGCTGCCCCCGCTTATGCCCAAGCCTCCGACAGTTTTTCCGTCCACTTTCAACGGAAATCCGCCGCCGAAAATCACCAGCTTAGGAAAGGTTACATTGATCCCAAAGGCCTCTCCGCCCGCTTGGGCAATTTTCCCAAATTCCCGTGTACTTTGTCCCAGCACCGCCGCTGTGTAAGCCTTGTTCTGGGAAATCTCCACACTGGGCAAAATCGCGTCGCCAAAACGGCAAAAGTACCGCAAAGCTCCATGTGGATCGGCAATGGCCATGGAGATACATACGCCCAAATCTTTCTGCGCTTTTGCCGCTGCCTCTGTCATTTGGTGGCACAGCTCCATAGTCAATTCGAAATCGCACATGCTAATCCCTCCTTCCAAGATAGATAAACGAACAAATCCGAACTCGTCGCCCCCCGGCATCGGTTCGGATTTTTTCAAAGATGCTTCCTTTTATCCAGCAACCTTGGCCAGTCGCTTGGTCAAACGGGACTTTTTGCGCGCGGCCTTGTTTTTATGAATCAATCCTTTAGACGCAGCTTTATCCAATGAACGAGAAGCGCTCCGCAGGGCCTGCTGTGCCTGGTCAGGATCAGTCGTCAGAGTTTCTTCAAAACGTTTGATGGACGTTTTGAGAGCAGATCTGGCGGATGCATTCTCAAAGTTTTTCGCTTTGGAAAGTTTGGCGCGTTTGATGGCTGATTTGATATTGGCCATGGTGTCACCTCCTTCAGGGAGACCTGTTTTGGTATGCAAGGAGTATTCTAGCATATTTTGAGAGGGATATGCAAGTGACTTTTCGTGGGTCTGTGGGGTCGTGGGGTCGTGGGGTCGTGGGGCTGTGGGTCTTGTTGTGGGTCTGTGGCTTTTCGTGGGTCGAATTATCTGTTTAGTTATAGCCCCTTAATTGATTTTAAAACTCTTCATAACATGTTCGATAGTATCCTTATTAGCATCATAAACAGATTTGCTTACCTTGACCTCGCCGTAATAATAGGTGGTGTCGTCTTTTCCATAAAGATATATCAGATAAATATTCTCCGAGAGTGTGCTTGAATCAACATACACATCCACTTGCTTGTTGTCGTCAGTAAGCTCTGTCCTGCTCTTCGTATAAGTCCCTTTTTCCTCAACAACAGTCTCATAAAACATCCACGTCCTATCCATCTGAAAAACAATGCAGTCCTCCGCCCGAAATGTAACACAGTCGGCCTCCGCCGTTCTTCTCAACTGAAGTGTAAACATGGAAAAAAGGCTCTCTTGCTGTTCCGAGTTTTCTGCCTTAGCTTTCATTTCTGTCATGTTCCATCCTTTGGGGAATTCAATGGAAAAACTCCCAAACAACGGATCATCATACACATGCTGCATGAGCTCGCTTCCCTCTTCATTGAGAATCGCATTATCTTCATTGGGAATGGCATTCTTACACGCGATAAAAGAAAACAAGAGAACCGCAATTAATACTATGAGTACAACCCTTTTTCTTTTCGCATAGTATTGCATTTTGATATCCCCTCCTCTTTTTAACATAATTATATCAAATGAGACCATAATGGACAAGGTGACTTGCTGATGGCCGCCAAGCAATTCGTCTTTGTCGTCTTCCAAATAGACACCTGCCTCAATAGCAAAATAGCCGTCCTCCAGTTCCCCTGACAAACGCAAAGGAACGCAAAGTATATATGTGTACTCATATGTGCACTCATATGTGCAAACTATTGATATTGCACATATAATGCTGTATAATATTTAGAAAGGGGTGGTTTTCGTGGCTGAAATGACTAATGTAACAATTAGGCTGGATAAAGATATAAAAGAGCAAGCTGACAGATTATTCTCTGAAATGGGCATGAACATTACAACAGCATTTAATATTTTTGTCCGTCAAGCTATCCGACAGAGCAAAATCCCATTTGAAATCTCGGTTGACCCGTTTTACAATGAAAGTAATATGAAAGTATTGCGTCAATCTCTGGCTGAAGCCAAAGCTGGAAAACTAACTGCCCATGAACTTATTGAGGAATAGATCATGACAAAATTGTGGACTGACAAGGCATGGGGAGACTATTTATATTGGCAATCACAAGACAAAAAGACACTAAAACGGGTAAATCAGTTACTACAAGATATTGAGCGAAACGGAAACGACGGGATAGGAAAACCGGAGGCACTAAGCGGGGATTCTAATATTCGTGGCTCATTTAAAATTGGGTTGAGGAATACCACAGCCTTGTTTGCTGATATCTCAACCCGTTCCCGTGGGTAATAATTATAGCCCTTCTTGTTATATAGCTTGTGTTGGGAGTTGTTTCTTATATGAGCGTCCCAGACCGCCTTATGATTATAGGATGTTCCGCTCTTTGAATTTAGCGGTATTATGGGGCTATCTATAGGGTTGCCCCATAGGTCGCAGGGAACGCTAAAGCGCAACAATCTGTAGTTTTCTAAATTCTCATTGTCGGAAATAATCCAGAATATCCCAAATACAAGTTCCTTATCCGTAAATATTCCTCCCTTGATTTCTTCATGGCCCGCCGCCTACACCCTATCTCAGATTTTACAGGGGACAGCTTGCATGATAAGCCAGACGGCCTTCGGCATGAGATGCCAACTGTTCCAAGATCTCGTCCAAAGCTATAAAAACTGTCCAATGATCTTCACCATCATCCGTAAGTATTTTCTTTAAAAGCAATTCTTCCAATTCCGGAACCCTCTTTCCTTTCCATATTTTGTCCGCTACTGATACAAGCAGCGTTTCAATCTGCGTGTTGGTATTCCAGTTGGAATGATCACGGGCAATAAGAGAGATTTTCTTGTCAATCCCCTTTTTGCATAGGAGTTGAAACCCTAACTCCTCATGCAAAGAGCCTGGTTCAGAGAGTTCAGCGGGAATAACTGTTTTTCCAATGTCATGGATAGCCGCGCCATACAGAACAACGTCCCGGTCAAAGTTCAGAAGGGGAAATGACTCTTTCATCAGAGCGGTAAGATTCCATACCGTGTCATACACCAGAGTGAGGTGAGCGATAAGACGCGGCGATGGTTTGAGCTGTGCGAGCATATCCAGCACATCATCTGGAAGCTGACGACATGATTCCATATTGTAATTGTCCTTCAATCTATTTTGGTGATTGTTTATCATTTTGTAGTTTCCTCCGCCCGTTCCCCGCGCCCTCAGCCCCGGCAGATTAAGAGTTTTTCGCCTCCCAAATATTTTCCGCCTCCACCAGATGGGAGCTCAATATAGGTCATTATCGTCCCTCCGTTTCGTTTCTTTCCATCAACACTTCCAAGTCTCCATCAAGCAAATTTTGCAAATACCTTCCGGAGTTTTTCAAAAATTCATCAAAAGGGGATATATCATAAAGGTCATCATGTTCTACATCATAAATTGCGATCTTTTTGGATACCGGGTTCCAAATAACATAAATCTCCAAGTACGCATCAGTTTGTTCAGATAAACGTAGCATTTCATGTGTTCTGATTTTTATTGGAACTGTGTCAATCAACGGGAGAAAAGTGATAAACGTTACATCATTGTATTCTTCTCCAAAATCCAAGCGCAGATTATTACCCTGTAAAAAATCCACCAGTGCCTCCGGCAATATAGAGATCCAAATCCTGATATTTCCGCTTGTCTCCGGGCGGGTTTTTCCAAAGACTTCTGTTGGCAACATCTTGACGAAAAGCCTGTCCACGCTGTTTGCCGCTCAACTGTTCAATCTCCAGACCCTTTTGTTCCTGGCGTTTTTTACTTTGTGGTTGTTGGGAAAGTTCCTGATTGTGATGTTGTTTTTTGGTGTTATGCTGATGGGGAACTTTATCTGCGGCAGCTTCTTTTCTGTGTAGATATTCAACCGCCTGCTTCATATTGCCATGACACGCAGTAAGTGCCTCTTTGCATTCCATGATACCTGCATTGGTTTTTTCCCGTAGTTTTTTGACAAGTTCTGCTGTATTTCAGGCATAAAATATCTCCTATTGCGGTAAAGTTTTATTCTAGTTGTACACATTTATACTGGCTGTCGCGCCTTGATATACAGGTTGATGTCATTAACAATGTACTGTCGTCCCGTGGTGTGCAAGGCTTCGTAGTATGAGCGGATATAGTCGATCACACGATAACTATTGAAAAGCTCGATGACCGCCTTGCCGGACAACTTCTCCGCACTTCGAT
>WRII01000020.1 GCA_009782825.1 Peptococcaceae bacterium | reverse complement strand
AGAAGCTGTCTCCTTGTGTGATGTCATCACTCAAATCCATTGTGGTATAGATGCAAGCAGGCTGCAAACTGAATTTTTTGGCGTAACACATATTTATGGTTTGTGCGGTAAGAGCATTAATAGACAAAGTTTTCGCAAATGTGGATTTCCCGCTGGCATTGGCCCCAGTTATAATGGATTTGGGGTCTATGGTTTTAGAATTTGTCACAGGGTCTGGCAGCAAAGGGTGATACACCTCGCCAAATGATAATTGCATCTTCTTTGAAAATTCAGGCAAGCAATAATAGGGTAAGGTTTTTCTGTATGAGCTTAAGCCGATACAGAGTTCAATATAGCCGATACAATCATAGAGTGCCATGGCTTCTTGGGCATTATTTTTGATTGTCTTTGCTATCCGTTTATAGACAAGCCAAGGTATACCGAAAAATGCTGGTAAGCCAATAACTGGAGGCGCTGCTGAATTTACACAAACGTCCAGAAAAAAATCCATCTGTACTGGTTCCCTGTTAAGTTTTTTCAGCGTAGGCAGAATCGTTTTAAATGCTTTATCGAAAATATGTGAGTCCAGTGTCGCAATCTGTCTGCTCGCCTTAATACATGCGCTAAAAGTTCTTATTGTCGGAATAAATTTCTGTATTCTTGGGGTAAGATGTTCCATTACTACAGTTAAAGCTCCTAAAAAAATGCATGGAACGCCAGCAAGGCCTATAAGTATCGTTATGAGTTCTTCTTCTTGTTGGACAAAGTAAGCAATAAGAAAAAACGATATTATGCCCAGAAAAATAAATATGAAGGAAGGAATAATAGATATTTTAGGAATCAAATCCAAATCCTTGAGATGAGCAACAAAATGATTTCCAATCTTCTCTTTTTGACTTGTAGTTACAGTAGTTACATTTGTATTAATTTTGTTAAAAGCATATTGAAGCTTGATACGCTCTTCCGAGTGTGTGTCGAAATATTGGATATGTCTTTCAAGTCTTTCCAAATCATCATACTGCTGTGTACGGATATGGCGGTATAAATATTCATCGCCAATGTGAGAAACGGAGTGGTTCATGTGTTTGTAAAGGATGGGCATTTGTATATCATTCCAAGTTACATCATCTACTGTTTCTTTCCCTTTTATTGGGTATAGATTGAACAGGTGGCTGATATTCATAAAATCCCGTTCATCATACGTGCGAGTAGAAGGTTTTCCGTATTCTTCTGCGAGCCTCTTCAGAGTCTTTTTCTTCTTATAAGAAGCATAAAGAAACGATGGTAAAATGACAGCTGCTACTGCGCAGAGAATAATGATAGTTACCATGGCTGCTTACTATCCCCTCCAAAAATAATGTTTTATTGTTGTCTCATTATACCGATTTGTTTTCCTCCTGCATTGTATTTTTAAACTCCTGATTATGTATACACCTCAGAAGACAAAGCGTTACAAAATTTTGTAACACTTTGTCTTCTGAGGTGTATACATAATCAAAGGAAAAAGAAAAGGAGCTTGAGAATGACTGATCTACATTTAGCTACCGAGTCAACCATTTTTAAGGAATTACCCAAAGAACAGCGAAAAGCTTTGCAAAAAGAGTACTTCAAAACTGCCGAAGCAAAAAAGATGAACAGGACGTTTATCATCGTCGCCATCATATTCGCCGTTGTAGTGATCGCAGGAGCTGTTATTGGTGTATTGACGGGTTACGATGGTTTCTTTGGAACCTTCCCAGCACTTTTTATTTGCATTTGGCCTGCGATGATCAGTCAACAAAAATTTGAAAAATGGCTTGAAGTTGAAAAGAACATTGTCATGAAAAGGGAAAAATAATACATATCTTTGATTTTGCTCGGGCTCCCCGGTTTCGTCGGCGTTCCCGGCGTCCCGAGTTTCCCCGCAAGACAATCATTTGCTGAGGCCTTTATTTTAATTATGATTGATAAACTAAAATTAAAAGGCTATACTATACCTTATAATTAACTTTTGCGAAAGGTTGTACTCCTATGATGGATAGAGCCGGAAAGCTAAGAGCAAACT
This sequence comes from Peptococcaceae bacterium, assembly GCA_009782825.1. GTDB lineage: Bacteria > Bacillota > Desulfitobacteriia > Desulfitobacteriales > Syntrophobotulaceae > WRJI01. Next base: position 38,589 of record WRII01000020.1, on the reverse strand, counting down.
TATCAGGTGAAGCCGCATATAAATCATTTACACCGGCGCCGCTGCCACCGAATCCACCGATTACACTGGATAATGAAGCAGTGGAATTATTGGTGAAGGCCAATAAACAACTCACTCTTTTGGAAGGTATCGCCGCACGGATTCCCAACGTCACTCTTTTTATTTCAATGTACGTCAGAAAAGAAGCGTTGATGTCTTCTCAAATTGAGGGAACTCAAGCCACTTTGGAGGATGTGCTTGATCCGCTGATAGATGAAAACGCCAACCGCGATGTTGCCGAAGTCATAAACTACATTAAGGCAACAGAATATTCGATTGCCCGGCTGAAAGATTTGCCTTTGTGCACTCGCCTTATAAAAGAAGCTCATGCCGTTTTAATGGAAGGTTCCCGCGGACAAGAAAAGAAACCGGGCGAATTCCGATACTCCCAAAACTGGATCGGCGGTCAAGGCAGCACATTGAAAAATGCCCGATTCATCCCACCAACGCCGGAGGACATGACACAGGCTATGTCGGACTTGGAAAAATATATAAATGGAGACGATGAATTGGATGAATTAATCCGTGTTGCACTCATCCATTATCAGTTTGAAACGATCCACCCCTTTTTGGACGGCAACGGGCGTGCAGGTCGTTTGCTGATCACATTATACCTCATGCAAAAAGGTATATTAACTACTCCGGCATTATATATTTCTTACTTCCTCAAAAAGAACCGCATCGAGTATTATGACCGCTTGAGCGAAGTGCGACGCAACGGTAATTACGAGCAGTGGGTAAAATTCTTCTTACAGGCTATTTACGAATCAGCCGAGGATGCCACTCTCGCTATCGACAAATTGACCGTTCTGCACGATAAAAATACAGCTGTCATCGAAGGCATGGGACGAGCCGCCAAGACTGCCATGCGCTTGTTTTCTTACCTCGAAGAAAATCCCATCATAGAAATTAAAAAGACGTCTTCCGCGCTGGGGATTTCATTCAAGACCATATCCGATTCGGTAAAACGGCTTTGCGAAATTGGAATCTTGAAACAGAGTTCCGGGGATCAGCGAAACAGGATATTTTCATATACAGCGTATCTTGATATTTTACGGGAAGGGACATGATCCGCAGGAAGTTCCGAAACAGGTGGCGGAGAGGGTGGGATTCGAACCCACGGAACCTTGCGGTTCACAGCATTTCGAGTGCTGCACCATCGACCACTCGGACACCTCTCCCTTGATGACAATATATTGATTATACAGTTTCGACGCGGATTTTTCAATATAGCGCATCATGGAATCATGGATTCATTGCATTTTAATGATGTGATGACTTAAAGTTTGAACTATGGGGAATTCCTATGTTATAATGAAGAAAACATAATGATTTTTGGTGATGCTTAGAGATGTTATGAGTTGGGTGACGAAAATTGGATGAAACATTCTGAGGGTGATTCATGGCCAAGGGTATTCGCAAATGGCTTCCTTATGTCGATGTTTCTCTGCTGTGTCTGTTGCTCTTGCTTTTGGCGGCGAGTTTGTTTGTTTTGAGCACGGCAGCCTACAATCTTGTGCCCGGTGACCCGTACTTTTATGTCAAGAGTCATGCTGTATGGATGGGGACAGGACTTCTTCTGGCTCTTGGGGTTGCGTGTGTGGACTATAAATACACTCGGCATGTCTACTGGGGGCTCTACGGATTTAATGTCCTCATGCTCCTTGTGGTTGAGTTCATGGGGACAGCGGCGCGGGGGTCACAACGCTGGCTTGAGGTATTGGATGGGATTTCTTTTCAACCCTCCGAGTTTGCGAAAATCATTGTTGTGGTGTCGCTGGCCTGTTTTCTGTCAAAACGGTCGCAGAATTTGAGGCGCTACAGAGATTTTGTTATTCCGTTCCTATTTGTAGCATTTCCTATGGTTTTGGTTTTTTTCCAGCCGGATTTAGGAACATCTCTCGTGTTTCTGGCGATTTTTGTGGGAATGATGTTTGTGGCGGGGGCGCACCCGGTCAAGTTTGGCTCTCTGATTGCAGGGGCGGGGGCTCTGGGTGCGATGACAGTCTTTCTCCGCGTGACGCCTGCTGAATCTTTGCCGGCCTTATTGAGACCGTTGGCAGTTCTGCCGCTGCCTTTGCAGGAGTACCAGCTCAACCGCATTCTTGTCTTTTTGAATCCCGAAAGGGATTTGGGGGGAGATGGGTATCAGATCATGCAGTCGATTTGGGCTATCGGTTCAGGCGGCCTGTGGGGGAAGGGCTACCATATGGGAACCCAGGGGCAGCTCAACTTTATTCCTGATCACCATACGGATTTTGTATTCTCTGTGGTGGGCGAAGAATTTGGCTTCTTGGGAACATCGATCCTGCTGTTTTTATTCTGTATTTTCCTTCTGAGATGTGTTTCTGTGGCCATGAAATCCCGCGACTTGCTGGGAACACTCATTGTGGCCGGACTCGTTTCTATGTGGGCTTTCCAGTTTTTTGTGAATGCCGGTATGGCTTCAGGGATTATGCCTGTGACGGGGATGCCGCTGCCTTTTATTACATCTGGAGGAAGCTCCATGTGGGCGAACCTTATTGGCGTGGGACTGGTGTTCAGTGTGTATGCCCGTCGTGAGAGGACGATGTTTTAACTAAAGGGATGGATGACGATCACCAGTGTGGTGTTAACATAAGCTGCTGCCGGGAGTTGTTTGTAGAATAGAGTAAGGAGCTGAAAGGAGCTGTCAGAATTGCAGAATAAAGATCTTTCCGGGTTGAAGCACAATTTTTTATGGCGGATAATTCTTATATCCTTTATTTTAGCAGGCTTGGGTTCGCTGGTATACTTCTTTTTTAGTGGAGCTATGGCTAAAAATGTTGCCCAGTCGCTTAACGACTTGATGGGGCTGGATCTGTCGGCGGCAATGGATGCCTGCGCAGTGTTTTTTCAAAATAGCTGGAGGGTCTTAGGATTTATCCTGATTCTGACAGTTTTTCTGGTTTTTTTGATCTACAGGAGCATCTCTAAACGCTTGCATCACTCTTTTAAAGAGGTTGACATGGGGCTTGATGTCTTAATTGAGGGAAATTCGCTTGAATCTGTTAGACTTTCTCCGGAAATGTCTTTTCTGGAGGGAAAAATGGCGGCCCTGAAACAGGCGTTTCTTGATCGGGAAAAGGGGACACAGCAGGATGAGCAGCGAAAAAGCCGTCTGGGAAATAGGATTGCCCAGGAGATCAAAGCCTCTTTGTCTTTTCTAACAAAAGATCAGGGTCTGTTTGGGGATGAGTCTCTTATGTCTTTTGATCAGAAATCGAAGTATGTTGGCTATTCCCAGGAGAAGGCTCGTGAATTGGATGACTTGGTTACGAGTTTCTTAGAGATTACGTGCAGCGAGGATGTTTTGTTATCGAAGGAAGTTATTGATATTAATCAGATGTTCTCGAAAATTATTGAGGAAATTCAGCCGCTGCTTACGGCCCAAAATAAGGACGCCGTGTTAAACGCTGAGGAGAAAAGCATGATTTTCGGGAATCAAGAAAGAATTTCCCGTGCGTTTAACACAATCTTGAAAAATGCTGTTGCCTACAGTGAGGTTGTCAGCGCTATTTATATAGAAGCTTTGGTCAAAGGATATCAAACGAGGATTCGCATCACAAGCCGCGGCAAAACGATGCCTGCGAATGTGTTGAAGGTGATGGCGGATAATTATTATGCGTATGAAGATACCCTGGCTATGGTGGATAAGAATGGATTAGGGCTTGTTATTGCCCGGGAAAGCATTTCGCGCCACAATGGAACGCTTACAGCTGAGAGCGAAGATGGAAAAACAACATTCACAATTGACCTGCCTTTGCCTGCCGAATATGGTTTGTCAAGAGGTGGGAATGTAGGGGGCTTCCAGGAACAAAGTTCTTACGCTATGGGGAATGAGGTTGCCGGTGGTGCTGAAGAGTATGGCCAACACGGCTTTGGATATTCCGCGATGGGTCAGGCTCCGACTCCAAGGCCGGAGTATGGGCAATCGGAGTATGGGCAAGGGAATATGCCGCAAGCGGATAGTTCTGGTGTGCGCCGGCCTGGAGGGTATGCTTATGGTGATGAGCCGAGTGCATCCCAGGAACCGATGTATTCACAGAGCAAGGATCTGGGGGCTGTGTCTCGATCAACGGAATATCCCCCCCAGGACTCACAGAGTGGCAAACCAAGCCTAGAGTCTCGCATGTCGGAGTATCTGCAAGGGTATGCCGAGGATCCTGTGCCCCAAGGATCGGGATATACTCAGGATCAGGGGTATCGCTCACAGGATATCGATAACGTGGGGCCGCTTCAGCCAAAATATTTGCAGGATAATAAGACTCTTGGGGCCCGCCTATCGGAGACTGCGCAGCAAGAGCGCGAGGAGGATCACCGTTCTTCACCCTATGGAGAGGCGTATGAGCGAGTGTATGCTGGGGCAAAGACTGGGGCTCCGGGCGCCGCCAGCACGTCATACAAGCCGGGGTATTCGCAGATGCCACAGATGCCACAAATGCCGCAGATGCAAGATAATAACAGCTTTGGGGGCCGCCAGCCGGGATATACGCAAGATAATAATGTTCGATTAGGATCTCATAAGACGGAGTACCCGCAAAGCCAAGAAAGACGTTTTGGATCTGGTAAGCCAGAGTTTGGACAACATGAGGAGGCTCAAACTCTCTCGCTATATGAACCCCAATATGAGGAAGAGCTTGCGAAGGACAAGGGAAAAAGAAAGGATAAGGATAAGGATAAGGCAAAGGCCAAGACGAAGCTGAAGATAAAAGATAAGGCGAATATTGATGCGGGAGGGGCGCCTTTATACGGGGAAGGATATCCACAAGGAGACAACTTGGGAGGCGTACCTCGGCGGCCAGAATATCCGCAAGCTGACAGCGGTTTTGGATTCCGTCCGGGTGATATCAGTCAGCTGAGTCATTCGCAAGATAACAGTGGCTTTGGATCCCGCCAACCGGGGGATAGAAGTCAGCCAGGGTATTCTCAAGAGAACAGTGGCTTTGGCGTGTCTCGTCAGCCGGAGTATCCGCAAGCTGACAGTGGCTTTGGCGCGTCTCGTCAGCCGGAATATCCGCAAGCTGACAGCAGTTTTGGCGTGTCTCGTCAGCCGGAGTATCCGCAAGCTGACAGTGGCTTTGGCGCGTCTCGTCAGCCGGAATATCCACAAGCTGACAGCGGTTTTGGCGCGTCTCGTCAGCCGGAGTATCCGCAAGCTGACAGCAGTTTTGGCGCGTCTCGTCAGCCGGAGTATCCGCAAGCTGACAGCAGTTTTGGCGCGTCTCGTCAGCCGGAGTATCCGCAAGCTGACAGTGGCTTTGGGTCGCCCCGCCGGCAGGAGTCTCCGCAAGCTGATAGTGGCGCTGGATCCCGCCCGTCGGAGTATTCGTACGCTGGCAGTGGCCTTGAATCCCGACAGATGGGGTATTCGCAAGAGAACAGCGAATTAATACTTCCCCGCCAGCCGGAGTATCCAAGAGTTAGCGTTGAGAGCCTTACGCCTCAAGGGCAAGAGTATGCGGGACAAGGCCCAGGGGGGACGCACAATACTTCTCGGCAGCAGTATGAGGGAGGGCAGGCACAAGTTGATGTTCCTGGCGGAATAGCTCCTTATGATGAGGGCGCCTCGTTTGGCGGGATTGTTCCTTATGGTGAAATTGCCCCGTATAGTGAGGTTCGGGCGCGCAGTGATTTTTACAACTCCGCGCATGATGATAAGACAATACAGATAGGAATGCCGGATTCGGCACAGAGGAAGACACCAAACGCAGCTGAGGGATACCCTCAGCCATCTCAACACAAACAAGAAATGGAGAGGGCTTCTCATTCTCAAGGGGATCCTTATGGATTCCTAACTTCCCAAGAGGAGACTCAACTGAGCAAGACTGAGAACAGGGCCGGTGAAGACACATATGGGAGGCCGAAATATTTGCACAAACGAAGTTATGCACCGGATGGAGCCTATGAGCCTTTTCCTATAAAGAGAGGACACGAGTCTATTCATAGATACAGCGAAAATGGACGTCAGAAGGGATAAGAAGGGATCAGAGAAGAAGATATCAGATTATAATATGTGAACGTGAAACAACCCTCTAGCCCTTGCGTTGTCAAGGGCCAGAGGGTTTGTTAACAGGAGAAGCTTAGTAACTTACAGACGCGAATCGTCAATAAAAAACAAGAAAATCCAATACTGACCACTAACCACTGATCACTGACCACTTGCGGGCAAAGCCCGCATTAGACGCTTACCTTCGATTGCTATATCTCCAGATTTTCATCTTTTCAGCTGCCTTGACCAGATCATCTTTGAAATCGGGATGTGCCACGGAAATGATGGCTTCGGCTCTCTGCCATGTTGTCATGCCCTTAAGGTTGACCATTCCGTACTCTGTAACCAAGTAATGGATATTCGCCCGGGTATCTGTCACGACAGAGCCTTCTTTCAGGGTGGGAACTAATCTGGATTGGAGGGTTCCGTCCTTGGCCTGTACGGTTGAGGAGAGACAGATGAAGCTTTTGCCTCCTTTGGACAGATAGGCTCCCAGGACGAAGTCCAGTTGTCCGCCGGCGCCGCTGATATGCTTTAATCCTGCTGATTCAGAGCTGACTTGGCCGAAGAGATCCACATCAACAGCGTTGTTGATGGATATGAAATTGTCCAGAGACGAGATGACGCGAATGTCATTTGTATAATCAACAGGGGCGGCCATGCATTCGGGGTTGTTGTCCAGGAAATCGTACAACTTTTGAGACCCGGCGGCAAAGGCAAAGGTTTGACGGTATCTGTCAATATTCTTTTTGGAGCCGGTCATTTTCCCCGCATTTGAAATGTCAACAAAAGCATCTACATACATTTCGGTATGGGCGCCTAAGTCTTGCAGATCGCTCTCGGCAATCATGGCCCCTACCGCGCTGGGCATGCCGCCGATGCCTATCTGGAAACAGGCGCCGTTGGGCAGCTGTTCAACGATAAGTTTGGCTACGGCTTTGTCAACGTCGCTGACTTTGGGAGCGCCTAAGCAGGGCATGGGTGAGTTTTCGGCTTCAACAATCATATCCACTTTGGAGATGTGAATTTGATCCTCATATCCTCCAAAAGTCCGGGGTTGGTTGGGGTTGACTTCAATAATGATGACTTTGGCTTTTTCGCACATGGCGGCTAAATGGGACGGTGACGGCCCAAAACTGAAGTAGCCGTGTTCATCCATAGGCGCAACCTGGAATATGGCCACGTCAACATCAAGGGACTCCCGGTAATACCGGGGCATCTCGGAATATCGGAGGGGCGTATAGTAGCCGAACCCGCCGTCGATAGCTCTTCTTTCGACGCCTGTCATGTGCCAGGAGTTCCAGGCAAAATGTTTTTCGGGGGACTCGACTCTAAAGACTGCCGGCTGGCGCAGAATAACGCCGCCTCTCAGGTTCAAATTCTCCAGCTCTGGCATTCTGTCGGCCAAGGCCTGATCTAACACGTCTGGCGATGCGGCTGACCATCCGTAGTCAACCCAGTCACCTGATTTGATGACTTTGACGGCTTTTTCCGGGGTAGTTAGTTTTTCTTGATATATTTTCTTGAAATCCATGTTTTCCTGCCTTTCTGATTAACAGTTTGTTAAGTCCGTTTAAGCCCGTTCCGCAATGAGAGCGACCCCTTGGCCGCCGCCGACGCACAGGGTGGCTAACCCTAAGTTTTTCTGGCGTTTCTGCAGTTCATAGAGCAACGTGACGAGGATTCTGGCTCCGCTGGCGCCGATGGGGTGTCCCAGAGCGATAGCGCCGCCGTTGACATTTAAGAGATCCATGGGAAAGGCGAGTTCTTTACCGACGGAGAGGGCTTGAGCCGCAAAGGCTTCGTTGGCTTCGATGAGATCCATGTCAGCGATGCTGAGGCCGGCTTTGGCCAAGGCTTTCCGAACGGCCGGAACAGGGCCGATGCCCATAATGGACGGATCTACCCCGGCGTAGCCTGAGGCTTTGATGACGGCCAGGGGTGTGACTCCCAGGGACGCTGCTTTTTGTTCTGACATGACAACCATAGCGGCGGCGGCGTCATTGATACCGGAGGCGTTGCCGGCTGTAACGGTTCCGTCTTTTTTAAAGGCGGGCTTCAGCTTGGCGAGGGCCTCATAGGCAGCGCCTTGGCGAGGGTATTCATCTGTGTCGAAGATTTTGGGATCTCCTTTTCTTTGCGGAATCTGTATGGGAACAATTTCGTCTTTAAAGCGGCCGGCCTCGACGGCGGCACAGGCTTTGTGCTGGCTGGCCAAAGCGAATCGATCCTGTTCTTCCCGGGAAATCGAGTATTTTTCGGCGAGGTTTTCTGCTGTAATGCCCATATGGTACTGGTTGAAGGCGTCGGTCAGGCCGTCGTGAACCATGGTGTCTATGATTTGTCCGTTGCCCATGCCGTATCCTGTGCGAGCCTTGGGCAGCACGTAAGGAGACAGGGACATATTCTCCATGCCTCCGGCGACGATTACATCGGCGTCCCCGTTGCGGATGGTTTCAGCGGCTTTGACTACGGAAAGCAGACCTGATCCGCAAAGCATATTCATGGTCCAGGCCGGGGTTTCAATGGGAATCCCGGCTTTGACGGCTGCTTGGCGGGCAGGATTCTGGCCTTGACCGGCTTGCAGGACATTGCCTAAGATCACTTCATCGACGTGTTCGGGGGCAAGGCTGGCTCTTTGCAGCGCTTCTTTTACAACGGCGGCCCCGAGGTCACTGGCCGGAAGCTGGCTTAAGGTTCCGTTAAAGTTACCGATAGCCGTGCGCACAGCTCCGGCCAATACAATATTCATAATGGGATGCCTCCTTAAGGTCAATGGTCAATACAAAAGGGTAAATATGAAGGGGGCCTCGCTTAAGCGCTCTTAAGCGAGGCTGATTGGGGCCTGGAGAAATAAAGCTAACCCGGTTAAGCCAGAAGTTTTTTGCACTCGTCTTTTAACAGAGGCACAATCTCAAACAAGTCGCCGACAATGCCATAGTCTGCGACAGCAAAGATGTTGGCTTCCGGGTCTTTGTTGATGCCAACGATGAACTTGGAGCCTTGCATGCCGGCCAAATGCTGCATGGCCCCGGATATACCACAAGCAATATAGAGGGTGGGGGCAACCATTTTGCCGGTTTGTCCCACCTGTTGGCTGTGCTCGGTCCAGCCTTCCTCGACGGCAGCGCGGGAGGATCCCACGGCAGCGCCTAAAACATCGGCCAATTCTTCAAGGACAGCGAAGCCTTCCTTGCCTTTCACGCCTCTGCCGCCGGAGACAACAATGGCGGCCTCTGTCAGGTCAATTCTATCTGAGGAGGCCTTGATGGCTTCTTTTAAAATAGCCCTGAGGTCCGCTGGGTCAATTGTGACAGCGACGTTGATAACTTCGGGTGTTTTTGGTGTTTCGACGGCCTCGAAAGTTTTGGGCCGGATGGTCGCCATAATCGGATCCGCAGAGAGGTTGCCGACTCTGGCGATGACTTCTCCGCTGTAAACGGGGCGCATGAAGGTGACATATGTGGCGGGATCGCTTTCGAGACCGGTACAATCTGAAGCCAGTCCTGTGCTTAAGCGTTGGGCTGTCCGGGGGGCTAGATCTTTCCCGATCGCTGTGTCGGCAAACAGGACGAGGGCGGGTCCGTTTTCTTTGATCAGCTGTGCCAGAGCTGATGTGTAAGCGCCGGTGGTATAGCTTTCGAGCTTTGCGTCATCGGCGATATAGACTTTATCGGCTCCGTAGAGTCCTGCTTGAGAGGCCAGCTGCCCGATTCCCGTGCCAAGAATGACGGCGGCAAGGTCTTCACCTTTTTCAGCGGCCAGCTTGGCGCCTTGACTTAAGACTTCAAGAGAGGCGGGACGGATATTTCCCTGGGTCTGTTCGACAAATACCCAAATTCCTTTAGACATTGAGTTTTTCAGTCCTCCTTTTTTATCTCGATTCCTAGATAACTTTTGCTTCTGACTGCAAAAGGGAAGCTAATTCCGCAGATGCCTGAGCAGGATCGCCCGAGATGATGCGTCCAGCTTTCCTTACCGGTGGAAGCGAGTATTCCAGAATCGACATCTTAGCGGCTACTTCATCAGCTGTTAAGCCTAGATCCGCCAAGGATAAGACCTTAAGCTCTTTTTTCTTGGCTTTCATGATGTTAGGAACTGTCGGATAACGTGGGGTGTTGAGCGATTGTTGTGCTGTGATTATAGAGGGGAGAGGGACTTCAATGATTTCGCTGCCCCCGTCGACTTCCCGGGTCACGACGGCTTTGTCCCCTTGTATATCTATGTTGACCACAACGTTGACATGGGGGATCCCAAGGATTTCTGCAATTCTGGCCGGAACTTGGGAGGCTTGATAGTCGGAGGAGGCTTTGCCGGACAAAATCACATCGTAGTTCAGGGTGCTGATGGCTTTTGCCAGGACTTGAGCTGCGGTAAACTCATCTGCATTCTGTAGAACCGGATCGGTGATCAAAATGGCCCGGTCTGCGCCCATGGCCAGGGCGTCACGTAAAGCTTTTTCGGTTTTGACGGGGTTCATACTTACGAGGATCACTTCGCCGCCGAATTTTTGTTTTAGAGTCAGCGCCTCTTCAACGGCGTTTTCGTCTAAAAGATTCATACCTTGTGTGACGCCGGTATCGTCAATTTGAGTTGTGTTTTTTAGAATAATCTTGGCTTCTGAATCAAAGACTTGCTTGACAAGCACGACAATGTTCAATTTACTTCCTCCTAGTGGATTGACTTAGAAGTTTCTTATGAAAACTCTTTTAATATGGCAGCTCCGATAACGACACGCTGAATCTCACTTGTTCCTTCGTAAATCTCGGTGATCTTTGCGTCGCGCATCATGCGTTCTACCGGATATTCTCTTGTGTAGCCGTAGCCGCCGAACATCTGTACTGCTTTGGTTGTAACCCACATTGCGGTTTCGGAGGCAAGGAGTTTGGCCATAGCGGAGTGTTTGCCAAAGGGTTTGCCTGCAGTATCCAGATAGCCGGCTTGATAGATCAACAGCCTTGAGGCTTCGATCTGGGTCGCCATGTCGGCTAAGGTGAATTGGGTATTTTGCAGCGTGGCAATGGGTTTGCCGAACTGTACGCGTTCTGTGGCATATTTTGCTGCGGCTTCATAGGCGCCTTGGGCAATCCCTAAAGCTTGGGCGGCGATCCCGATACGGCCGCCGTCTAAGGTCATCATAGCAACCTTAAATCCTTGGCCTTCTTCGCCCAAGAGATTTTCTTTGGGAATCCGGCAGTCTTGGAAGATCAGCTCGTAGGTAGCGGAGGAACGGATTCCTAATTTCTTTAACTTCGGGCCGAATGTAAATCCGGGAGTGCCTTTCTCAACAATGAAGGCGCTGATGCCTCTGTGGCCTTTGCTGCGGTCGCTTTGGGCGAAAACAACATAGGTATCGGCATAATAGGCGTTGGTAATGAATATTTTGGAGCCGTTGAGAACCCAGCTGTCTCCGTCAGCAGTATACATGGTTTTGGTACCGGAAGCGTCACTGCCGGCATCGGGTTCTGTCAGGCCAAAAGCGCCTAAGGCTGTGCCTTCTGCCAAGGGTTTGAGATATTTCAGTTTTTGTTCGTGAGTCCCGAATTTGTATATGGGATAGGAGCCTAAAGAGACATGGGCTGACAAGGTTACGCCTACGGAGGCGTCTACACGGGAGAGTTCTTCAACGGCAATGGCATAGGAGATATAGTCTCCGTCAACGCCGCCATAAGCTTCAGGGAAGACAATCCCGGTAAGTCCCAATTCTCCCATCCGGTCAAAGAGCTCACGGGAAAACTCTTCTTTTTCTTCCCGTTCTTCTAACCCTGGCAAGACGTCTTCTTCAGCAAATTTCCGAACCATGGCACGCATCATGCTTTGTTCTTCGGTAAGCTCGAAATTCATGTATGACACTCCTTTGAAAATAAAATTTTAATTGAGAATTTTAATGGGCTGGAATTGAGTGGAGAGCTCACGCATACGTATAAAACCCGCGGCCGGATTTACGTCCCAGCCATCCGGCATTCACATATTTGCGCAGTAAGGGGCAAGGCCGGTACTTGGAATCTCCCAGGCCTTTATGCAGAACTTCCATAATGGCCAGGCAGGTGTCCAAGCCGATAAGGTCGGCAAGAGCCAAGGGGCCCATGGGATGGTTCATGCCCAGCTTCATGACATCGTCCACTGCTTCGGGCGTGGCGACTCCCTCAAAAACGCAGTACACAGCTTCATTGATCATAGGCAGCAGCACACGATTGGAGACAAAGCCAGGGAAATCGTTGACTTCTACCGGGGTTTTCTCCATTTTCAGGGTTATGTCTTCAATAAGCTTATAGACCTCGTCGCTGGTTGCTAAGCCCCGAATAATTTCCACCAGCTTCATAACCGGAACCGGGTTCATAAAATGCATGCCGATCACTTTATCCGGGCGTTTTGTGGTTGCGGCGATTTCTGTAATGGGCAGAGAAGAGGTGTTTGATGCCAGAATGGTATGTTCCGGGCAAACCTCATCGAGCGTGGCAAAGATTTGAGCTTTGATGGCCATGTTTTCTACAGCGGCTTCGATAACCAAATCCGCGTTTTTACCGTCATCCAACGTGAGGGAAGGGGTGATCAAAGCTTGTATCCCGGCTTTGCGCTCAACACTCATCTTACCCTTATCAACACTGCGAGAGAGGTTCTTGTCTATGATTTTCAAACCTCGATCGACAAATTCTTGTTTTATATCATTCAGGATAACCTTATACCCAGCTTGAGCGGCTACTTGAGCAATACCGCCTCCCATTTGACCAGCCCCGATAACCATGATCGTGTTCACATTCATTTTCTTTTGGAAACCCCCTTTTTTAAATTTTTGTGATGTGCAAATCCCTTGTTTTTGGCAGGCATCACCTCCTTGATGGACGAGGGCATTGGGGACAGTATCCTAAAGCATTTTAACAATAAGCTCGGCCGGATCCACAACCGTTATGCCTTTTTCCGGATCCACCTTCTCCTTGACGCCGTCTTCCAGCATCGTCATGCAGAAGGGGCAATTGGCGCCTATGGCTTGAGGGTCTTTGGCCAAAGCTTGTTCCACACGGGTTTGATTGATGCGTGTTCCCAAGGTTTCTTCCATCCACATCCTGCCGCCGCCGGCGCCGCAGCAAAAGCTCTTGTCATGATGGCGATCCATTTCCATCAAGGTGACGCCGGGAACCCGGGCAAAGAGGTCTCGGGGGGCTTGGTATTCCTGCTGATAGCGGCCCAGATAGCAGGAATCGTGGTAGGCGATTGTGCGGGGCTCCAGGCCGGCGTCCTTCAGCTGGTCTTCTTCTTTAAGGGTCAATTTCCCGTCGGTGATGAGCTGATTGATGAGCTGGGTATGGTGGAAGACTTCGTAGTTGCCGTCGAAGCTTGGATAGTCGTTCTTCAAGGCGTTGAGGCAATGGGGGCATGCGGTCACGATTTTCTTGACTTTATAGCCGTTTAGGGTTTCTACATTTTCGGCGACCAGGGATTGATAGGCATATTCATTGCCGGCCCGGCGGACAAAGTCGCCGCAGCATTTCTCTTCTGTGCCGAGAATGGCAAAATCTACACCGGCAGCGGTGAGGATTTTGACTGTGGCGGTGGCGACCTTTTGTGCGCGGCTGTCAAAGGATCCGGCGCAGCCGACCCAGTACAGATACTCCACGTTTTCGGGGTCTTCAGCGTCGCGCAGGAGTTTCACGCCAAGATCCTTGGCCCAATCTTCCCGGTTGCTCCAGCCGATGCCCCAAGGGTTGAAGTTATTTTCCACGTTGCGGAGAGCTGTCTCCAGCTCAGGGGTAAAGGCGCCTTCCATCATGGCCTGGTAACGGCGCATATCGATGATTTTATTCACGTGCTCATTGGATACCGGGCACTGGATTTGACAGGACATACAGGTGGTGCAGGACCAGATGACGTCTTCGGTGACGACATCATTGATCAGGCTTTTTGCGAGGATTGCGGCGTCTTCCGGATTTTCCCCGGTAATTTCGGCGATTTTTTCTTCGTTTTCTTCTCCGGTAGACTTCAGGCCATACTTGAGCATGACCTCCCCTTTTTCGATGAGGTGATTTTTCAACGTGCGGGCTAAGAGTTCTTTGGGGTTGAGTGGTTTGCCGGTGAGCTGGGCCGGACAGTTATCCATGCAGCGCCCGCATTCGCCGCAGGAGAAACTATCCAACAGCTGTTTCCAGGTGAACCCTTCAATCCGGGAGACGCCAAATTCTGTGGCGTCTTCGTCTTCCAGATCCATGGGGGCGATCTGGCCGCCTGTGGGTTTCAAAGACGCAAAAAAGCTGTTGATGGGGGCCGCGATGAGATGAAGATGTTTAGAGTTGGGAATGTAGGCGGTGAAGGTAAGGAGAATAATCACATGAAGCCACCACATGACATTGGCGATGGCTTCCAGGCCCGAGGGACTTGCGTTGCCCATCGCGGAGGCAAAGAGATGGTAGAAGGGGGCCAGTTCATAGAGGGGGGCAGGTTCCGCAGCCATGGCTAAGCGGGCGCCCGCAAACAACCAGTCTGTGAGAATAATCATCATGATAAAGAAGACAACTAAGAAGGCTTCGAATGTTCTGTACAGGCGGGCGGGCCTGACAATCCACCTGCGAATAAGGGCGCCGATGAGTCCGAGAAAGACACAGCCGGCCAGCACGTCTTTGATCATAAAGAAAATAGGGCCTATGCCAAAGGTCGGAAGTTCTGTGTCGACAAGGAGCCCTTCAAGAATGAAGGGGAGTTCGGCAAGGACGATAAAGACAAATCCCCAGAAGATCACAACGTGAAAAATCCCATAAGGCTCATTCATGAGCTTTTTGCCGAGTAAAACGTTGTTGACAAATTGGCGGAAACGGGATCCCTTTTGATCAAATCGGTTTTCCGGTGTCCCCAACATAACCAAGGCCAGCTTTTTGCGCGCTGCTGTTATAAAGATGTAAACTGTTGGGGCAATAAGAACCAGTAGACAAACAAGCCATAAGACGTTCATTCCATTCATCTCCTCCGTTTTTGTGAATTTTTTTAATGTTTCATTATTCTGAACTCAGCAAGTTTATGTCCCACACTACAATGTCTTATAAAATTGCATAAAAAGTGCAAAAAGCCAAATCTGCCACTTTATTACCATAGTGCTTTGCTATTGTTCAGATTATTCCAACGATTCTGCACAATGCTGCTATATCTACAATTCTATAAGAACGAGCTGCTTCCTCTTCAATAGAAAAAAATTAAAAAATTAATTGCAAGATTAATTCTTAATTGTGCGATTCTAAATGCTTATGTTGGAGAGTGGGGGAGGTTGCAAGCAGAATAATTTTACAAAAGACAAAATCATTCTGCTTGCACAGGGATGTGTCCCGCACCCTCACTTTTATGCTGTGTCAGAGTGAAGAACATCTGGTGCAGCCTCTTTTTGGTTATTTTTGATTGCTGTCGACCCACTCTTTGGCTTCAATAACATCGCTGAGGGGCGGCACACTGGCCAGGCTGTCTTCACGAAGGCTCTCTACATCGCTCAGGGGATGAGTCATATGGGACTCTGGCGAAAGTGCCGGCGGGGAGGACACAATTTGTCTCATGTCCTTGGATTTTTTCATGAGATCATCTTCCTTCTTAAATTAAATTAAAGTATGGCAATGGTTTCTGAAATAGGTGCTTGTTATATAGTATGGCTTGAGATGTCATGAAATATTTATTTAGTTACAGCCCCTTAGGGGTTTTTTGCAGTGCAAGAGGCGCACTCATACTTTGTCCAAGAGAAGCATATGAATTATCTCAGAAAAGCTTTATCTGGGAGATCGCAAGGGTTGAGGGTGTGCGGGGGGTGAGATATATGCGAAAGGGCGGGCGAGAGACCCGGAAAAGGACTCGGAAAAAGCTCTGGAACAGCCAAACCGGGCAGTTGTGGCTGGGTCTCCTGTTTCTTGGCATCGTAGTGGCGGCTTTGATTCCTTTTTGGATTAATGGGCAGCGCCAAGAAGCGAGGGGGCAGGAAACGATCCGTGTTCTCATGCCTTCGGGAGATGTATGCACGATGGCTCTGGAGGAGTATGTGATTGGCGTCGTGGCCGCGGAGATGCCGGCGAATTTTGAGATGGAGGCTCTCAAGGCCCAGGGGGTGGCGTCGAGGACTTTTGCGGCGAGGCGTATTGCGGCAGCGCTGGCCGGCGGCACGGAGTATGATGTAGATACCACCACGGCGACTCAGGTGTGGCGTTCTGACGAACAGCTGAGGGAGCGTTGGGGAGCTGATTATGAGGGGAATAGAGCTAAAATTGCCGGGGCTGTTCGGCAGACTTGCGGGCAGGTGCTTATGTTTGAGCATACTCTAGCGACTACAGCTTTTTTTAGCAATACGGGCAGGCTTCCTACTGAGAGTTCAGATGATGTTTGGGGGGGGAGCCTGAGCTATTTGAGCAGTGTATCTTCTCCGGAAAGTGAGGGGCCTGAAGGGGGAGGGTATGTACGCCAGAAGAGTATGAAGGTGAAGGAATTTTTGCGGGCTCTCAATATTCAGTCTGGTACGGGTTTGGGCGCGTCTGACATCAAAGTCCTGGAGCGGACGACAGCTGGCCGCATTGCCAGGATTTCTGTGGCGGGACACGAGATCAAAGGGACGGATTTTCGTAAAGCGTTGGAGCTGGCCTCTACAGATGTGGAGTGGGAAATCAGGGAGGGGAAGATCTATTTAACAACTTTCGGCTATGGGCATGGTGTGGGTCTCTCCCAGTATGGCGCGCAAAATATGGCTCTTCAGGGACGGGGGTATGAGGCGATTCTGGCACATTATTATCAGGGGACGGAGTTGAATCAGATTGATAAAGTTGCCCATGAGGAGGCAGATATGTAATTTTAAGTGGTCAGTGATCAGTGGTTAGTGGTCAGTAAGCACTGATCACTGACCACTGACCACTTGCGGGCAAAGCCCGCATTAGGGTTTGATCCCCGCCATGAGGTTTTCAACGCTCTCTTGGCAGGAAAGCAGACGTGAGCGATCGGCGGGGACGAGATTGGGGAAGGCGGTGAGGTCGTCGAGGGCTTGGGCGACAGGGATGATTTCGTAGAGGGTTTTGGCGCTGGTTTTTTTGTTAACCCATGTGGCGGTGTAGCCGCCAGACAAGATTTCGTTACGGCCATCTGCGTGATGGCGCAAGGTGACCTGGGCGATCATACCGTGTTCGGTATGGATATTGTTAACGGTTTCCAAGCGCTGATCCGAAATAAAATTACCCAGTGAATAATAGACGAGCGTGGAGTGGGCCTCCGCGGAGGGGGAGGTTTTGGCGGAGACGTAGGCGGCTTCCTGGAGAACGTGGGGGTGGCTGCCAAAAACGATGTCCACTCGCAGCTCGGCCAGTTCTTGTGCAACGCGCTGTTGGGGGGGGTCTGAGCGCAGTTGGTATTCGTTGCCCCAGTGCATACAGACCACAATGACACGAGCCCCGTCTGCCCGGGCGGCGGAAACAGTGGCGCGCAGTTTTTCTAATTCGCTGTCGAGGTGGTCGTAGTCAACGAAATTTAACAGGTTTGCCATAGAGGAAGGCAGGGGCAGGCCGTTAATGCTTGTGCCGGATTCGGCAGAGGAGCCATAGCCGAAGCTGATGAGGCCGATGGGAACGCCTTTAAGGGTTTTGATGAGATACGGAGGCTCTTGTTCGTTTTTACGTGTTCCGATAATATCTAAGCCTTTGCCGCGCACAATATCAATGGTACGGAAAAAACCGGCTTGACCTGTGTCCATACAGTGGTTGTTGGCATGGGTCACAACGTCCACTCCGGCATCTTTGAGGGCGTCGGTGATGGTGTCAGGACAGTTGAACTGGGGGTAGCCGGAGTAGCTTTGTGAGGGGCCGCCCAAGGGGACTTCCAGGTTGGCAATGGTCAGATCGGCTTTCTCCAGCAGGGGTTTGACATGGGTGAATTGGGGCCGGAAGTCATACTCTGAGGGACTGGTTTGGGCGGCAAGGAAGACGGTATTGTGGATCAGGATGTCGCCAACGCAGGCTAGGTCAATGTCTGTGAAAAGGGGCTCTGAGGAAGAGGGGTCGTTGGGGTTTTCTGAGAGGATCGTTCCCGGATCTTTGGTGTCAAAGAGTTTGGGAAAGGCCCAGAATCCTCCCACGACAAGGAGGCATAGCGAGACAAGGATTAGGGTCAGGGGCAGAAGTTTTTTGCTCATAATTGTCCTCCTGGGGGAAGTTAGGGTTTGATCCCCGCCATGAGGTTTTCAACGCTCTCTTGGCAGGAAAGCAGACGTGAGCGATCGGCGGGGACGAGATTGGGGAAGGCGTTGAGGTCGTCGAGGGCTTGGGCGACAGGGATGATTTCGTAGAGGGTTTTGGCGCCGGTTTTTTTGTTAACCCATGTGGCAATGTAGCTGCTGTTTAAGATTTCGTTGCGGCCGTCTGAGTGATGGCGCAGGGTGATTTGGGCGATCAGGCCGTGCTCGGTATTGATATTGTTAAGCGTCTCGACGCGCTGATTGGATATAAAATTGCCCAGAGAGTAATAGACAGGGGTCTTATGGTCTAGAGATGCCGCGGCAACGTAGGTGGCTTCTTGAAGAACGTGAGGGTGGCTGCCAAAGATCACATCAACTTTTAAATTGGCGAGTTCTTGGGCGGCGCGCTGTTGAAGGGAGTGAGAATGAAGCTGGTATTCTTCGCCCCAATGCATGTGGACAATGATAATCTGAGCGCCGTCTGTCCGGGCAGCGGCCACAGTGGTGCGCAGTTTTTCCAGTTCGCTGTCCAGACGGGTGTAGTCGAGAAAATTTAATAAGTTTACTATGGAGGCGGGCGCGGGGTTGCCGTTAATATTCAGGCCTGAATCTATGTAGGAGGCATACCCGAAGCTGATGATACCGACGGAGAGGCCTTTAACGGTTTTGATGTCGTAAGAGGGTTCTTGTTTTATCTTGCGGGTTCCAATGAGGCCTAAGCCCTTGCCGCGCACAGTGTCAATGGTGCGGAAAAACCCCTCTTCTCCCGAATCGAAACAGTGATTATTCGCAGTGTTTAAAACGTCTACGCCGGCGTCTTTGAGGGCGTCAACTATGGTGTCAGGACAATTGAACAACGGGTATCCTGAGTATTTCTGTGAGGGGCCGCCCAGGGAGCCCTCCAAATTGGCGAGGGTAAGATCGGCTTTCTCAAGATAGGGTTTGACGTAGGTGAATATAGGCCGAAAATCATATCCGGTATCTGTTTTGGCGGCGTCGATGATAGGGCTATGAATCAGAATATCGCCAACGCAGGCGAGGTCAATATCGACGAAGGCCGGTTCGGGGGAATTGGGTGTGGTTTCTGTGGAAGAGATGTGGGGGTCTGGAGGCTGGAAGAGTTGGGGGATGGCCCAGAAAGCCCCTATTCCAACAGCAAGCGTGAATATAGCTAATACAACAAAAATAAATGGTTTTTTGTTTGTGCGCATAATCCCCTCATTTTTCCTTCGGTTTTTTGGGTTCTTTTATCTTTTTGCTCAGGGGATGGCGAGTCATACGGTTAGCTCTATTCCTTGCCTGTCCCCTTAATAAGCTTATCACACCTGAGAGAGCCTATCAACCTGCATGTTTTTCGCATGTTTTCCGAATGTTTTCCGAGATGAGGCCAAAAAAAGAAGGGGTTTCCCCCTTCGTTTCATTTCGTTCTGCGATCGTCTGTGCTTCGACTGGCGATTTCGATGGCTTTGGTGACCATATTACCGCAATCTTTCGCGGAGACAGCTCCCCAGCCTTGACTGGAGACTGTTTTTTCTACACCCATTTCACGGGCAATATTGTATTTCAATTCTTCGGACATCACGCCTCTTTGCCTAGACATTGAGTTATCCTCCTTCTTAAATAAAATATAGTTTTTGATGGCTGATTATTTCTGGCGGCAAAATTTTATATCTCTATTCTATCGATAGTATTTGAACCCTATTGTTCATTTATAGCTGGAACTTTATGCAAGTTCCCTTTGCGGGAAATTATAAAGACACTCTTTAGGGAATCACTGCTCAT
The DNA here is from genome assembly GCA_009782825.1 of Peptococcaceae bacterium. Taxonomy (GTDB): domain Bacteria; phylum Bacillota; class Desulfitobacteriia; order Desulfitobacteriales; family Syntrophobotulaceae; genus WRJI01. Next base: position 18,586 of record WRII01000020.1, on the reverse strand, counting down.
GAAGACAAGATCTATAGATTTTAAGCTGTAAGGGACTTCCTGACCATAAAAGAAATATTTACCAAGAAAGATATCCCGTTTGCGGATGTCTTTTTCTGTGTGCTCGGAATATATATGAACTAAGATTTGGCTGATAAAGGGGAGAAGACCGTGCAAGAGCACATTAAAAAAAGAGCTTTAGAAATCGGCTCCTACATTATTGAGTCCAGCGCTACCGTTCGTCAAACAGCAGAAATTTTTGGTGTAAGTAAAAGCACAGTCCACAAAGACGTTACGGAACGTCTCCCGCAGATCAATAAAAACTTATCATCAAAAGTAAAAACTGTTTTAGACAGCAACAAAGCCGAAAGGCACATCCGAGGCGGCGAAGCCACAAGGCGCAAGTACAAAGAAAGCGGCGCCGGCTGAAAGCACAGCCAAATGTGAATTATCATTCTCATGATCTCCCATAAACACAAAAGGGCGTAAAATAAGCCTATCATGTTGAAGGGAGACATTTTATCGAACAAAGCGAGACAAGCACACATACATAATTTGAGCAGGGACGGAAGCTCCCGCAGTACAGAGATCGGATACTATTTTCCGCCAAAATCCATTGAGGATGCAGCACGGTGTTCTTAGTTACAGTCCCTTACTCAGGCAGCCACAGCAGCAGAGCTTGGGGAAGAAGAGTGTATGAAGCGGGACAGATACCAAGAATTTCGCCATCAAGTTCGACAAGAGCCTTTCGACCAGAGGGCGCCTCTAAGCTGCCACCAATTTCCACCTGAGATCCGCGCCAGAATTCAATGTCCGGGACATCCAGATGGGCGCCGCGATAGATTTTGGGGAAATTGGACAATAATTTTACCAAAGACATCTTGCGAATGACGATAATGTCAAATAAAGCATCCGTGATCTGGGCCTGTGGGGCAATCATCATACCGGCGCCAATATAGCGTCCGTTACACACCATGACTCCATATATCTCTTCGTCGAGCTTACAGTCGTCATCGATAACGATGCGCAGAGGCTGGGGTTTGTATTTCAGCAGGGTGGCTAATGTTCCTTTCAGAAAAGATAAGGTTCCACTGCCATGTTTGGCTTTCTGCCTGTTGACTCGTTGTGCCGATTCGGCGCCGATCCCCACATTGGCCACATTGATGAAGTATCGGCGTTGTGTCTCGGATCCCTCAGCCGCAAACTGAGCCAAGCCGATATCTACAGCCTGAAGCCGTCCGTGGAGGAGTCTGTCTACAGGGTCTGGAGTCGGTGCTGTGTCGGCCTCAAAGGTGGCCGCGCCGACCTCGGTGGCAAAGCGGGCAAAATCCCCGCCGGTACCCAAGTTGATAAAAGTCAGCGCCGCCTCCGGATTGATAAGTTTGGTATTCTGCCAAAACCCATTAACGGCCTCGTTCAGCGTTCCATCGCCGCCCGCGGCAATGATTCCCGTATATCCGCTCAGGAGTCCGTGAGCCGCAATTTCTCGAGCATGGCCAGGCGCTTCGGTTCTTTGCACATCCACACAAATGCCGTGACCCAGCAGCTTGTCATGGAGGGCAGGCCACTTTTGAGTGGTTTTCTTGCCCGCATGTTCATTGACGATAGCCAGCCATGTGCGTTGATCCATATCCATCCCCTCGTCTCTGCGGCATTAGAGCAGCACTAGGGTACCGGCACCACAGGAAAAAGAACATCCTTAAAAATAAGCACCACCATCAATGTCATGAGCAGCGCAAACCCAACCAGCTGAATAAACCCTTTGGTTTCGGGCTTTAACTCTTTGCCGCGAATTTTCTCATAAGTCAGCGTGGCCACCTGACCCCCATCAAGGGCGGGAAGGGGAAGCAAATTGACAATACAGAAATTGATACTGAGGATTGCCGTTAAGAGTCCAAGCGTGTAGAGGCCTTTCGCCGCGCCTTGACCAACAATTTGCGCTATACCCACAACTCCAACCATTTGATCCGCGCCCTGGCCTTTTGTAAATAAGCCGAAGAGAGAGGACACAATGTTCTTGGTAACGGTTCCCGTGATTGTCGTGCCGCGCTTAAGCGCTTCTATAGGGGAGACTTTACGGTAAGTATAGTCATCACTGGCATTGATGCCAATAATAGCCCTCTTCATATCAGCATTATATTCGGGTGTCACACTGACATCCCGAAGGTCGCCTTCAGACGACTGCACCGTTAGGGTGAGAGTCTGGAGACCGGGTTGCGGTTCTGTCTGTGGATCCGATTGAGACACTGCCTGTATAGCCGATGTTATAGCTTCCCAATCAGGGGTGGAAAGGCCATTTATAGAGACAATGCGATCTCCGGGAAGCAATCCTTGGTGACTGGCCGGAGAATTAGGGGTGACCTCAGCAAGCATATTGGATGGAACCTCGACGCCCCACACAGCATACAGAAGAATAAACAACACCGCTCCAAACAGAAGGTTGAAAACCGAACCGCCCAAAAGAACGCCCATGCGGCGGGTATAACTTTTACGCTCAAAAGCGCGGGGCAGCAAGCGGTCATAGTCCTCCTGAGTGATTTTTCCTTCCTCCAGTTCCGGAACCAAGTCGGCATGCTCACTTAAAAAGCGGCAAAACCCCCCGAGAGGAAGCGCACGCACACTATATAAGGTTTCCCCCCGCTGGACTTTAATCAGCTTAGGGCCAAACCCCAAGGCAAACTCAATAACTTTGATACCGCTTCGCTTGGCCATAATAAAATGGCCAAATTCATGGACAAAGACTAAGACGCTAATGACAATGATGAACCAAAACACTGTCCAGAACACTGACATCATACATGTTTATCCTCTCTCTGAAAGGTGGAGAATATCACCATAATATCAGATTGGAAGGATCCTGTCCAACACAATTGGTGTGGGCCAGAGCAGTTTATTATGAACACCTGACGCGGGCCTCCTGCCGTGCCCACTCATCCACCGCCAGAATATCATCCAAAGTCAGCGGTGCTGTAGAGCCGGCCCAGTTTTCTTTGTCAAAAGCCGCACAGACCTGATCGACAATTTCATAGATGCGGGGATAAGGGATCTCTCGGGCCAGGAAAGCATGAACACAGACCTCGTTGGCGGCGTTCATCACTGCAGGCATGAGTCCTCCTTGGCGGCCGCAGGCATAAGCCAGGCTTAAAGCCGGGAAGCGCACGCCGTCCACTTCCTCGAAGGTTAAGGTCTGCCCGGCCAGATCAGGCGGAGCCGAGCAGCCGGGCCAACGGGCCGGGGAACTCAACGCATATTGGATAGGAAGGCGCATATCGGGGATCCCCATCTGAGACAGGACAGCGCCGTCGGCGTACACCACCATAGAGTGGATGATACTTTGAGGATGGATGAGCACGTCAATTTTTTCATAAGGCATATCGAACAAATGATGAGCCTCGATAACCTCCAGGCCCTTGTTCATCAATGTAGCCGAATCGATAGTGATCTTGGCGCCCATCTGCCAATTGGGATGCTTAAGAGCGTCTTCGGGAGTGGCGGCAGCCAGCCGCTGGGGGTCCCATGAGCGGAAAGCCCCTCCGGAAGCGGTGAGGATGAGACGGGCGACATGATGACCGGGAGCCGTGTGGTCAGCATGACAGCTCAGGCATTGCCAGATGGCCGAGTGTTCACTGTCAATGGGGACGAGGGAGCCGGGATGCTTGCGCGCCTGGGCCATGACGAGATCCCCGGCGGCGACCAAAGTCTCCTTATTGGCCAAGGCCACCTGTTTTCCCGCGTGAAGGGCCGCCAATGTCGGCTTCAAACCGATACAACCGCTCACAGCCATGACAACAGTATCCACATCCTCGGCTGTGACCATATCCATAAGCCCGTTCATGCCGGCTCCGACAGAGACAGGGTTGTCCGCCAGATCCCTCCGCAAATTCCTGGCGGCGCCTTCATGCCATAAAACAGCCGAGCCCGGCCTAAACCGGCGCACTTGATCCGCCAAATCCCGGGTGTTCGTTCCGGCCGCCAAAGCCACAACCTTCAAGACCTCCGGATGAGCGGAAGCCACCTCCAGAGTTTGCCGCCCGATGGATCCTGTGGAGCCGATCACAGCTATTTTTTTAATTAGAGGGTGTGTGTGTGTGTTCATAAATGTCTAATCCAAGTGTTCATAAATGTCTAATCCAATAATGCAGGCACACAAAAATAACAGGGACCGCAAACAAAAAGCTGTCAAAACGGTCCAAAAACCCGCCGTGACCCGGAATCAGGGAGCTGGAATCCTTGATTTTAGCTGTACGTTTGAGGGTCGACTCAAACATATCTCCAAGCTGGGCAAAAAAACTGGCGCCCAAAGACAAAATCAGAATAGCCCACAGGGGGGCGAGACGGAAAAAATACCAGAAAGCTGTCCCCACAGCCAGGCTTACAACCAAGCCGCCCACAGCCCCCTCATAGGATTTATGGGGACTCATCAGAGGGGCAATCTTATGGCGGCCGATCCAGCTGCCAATCAAAAAGGCTCCGGTGTCTGTTCCCCAGACGATGGCATAACAATACAGGGCCCAAAGCTCCCCATTTGGTAAAAATTCACGGATCGGATACAGACAGCTGACCATGGCCACAGGGTAAATCAGAGAAAGCAGGCTCCATGCCGCGTCTTTCCATGAATACTTGGGATAAGCCACTGTATAGACACAGACAAGAACCAAAAAAGACAGAATCAGATAAGGGATCATATATTGTGTATTTCCCACAAACAACAAAACAAACCAGCCTGCCGCAAGGATCCAAACGACGCCCTTCAGAGATTTAATGTCCAAGAGGCTTCCCATCTTAAAGAATTCATAGAGCAGCAACGTCGCGAGAAACGCCAACAAAGCCGCGAGGAACCACCCTCCCAGCCAAGTCATAACAATTAGAATCGGGATACCTATGGCGGCGCTCAGCGTGCGTTTCAGCATAATATCTCCTTGTAACTTTTCTGGGCGGACACATTATACACTACTATACATTAAATCATGTCACTCCACCAAATCGCCTCTGCCGTCCCTGGAATTCCCTGATAGCCTCCAACAAGTCATCTTCTCTAAAATCCGGCCACAAACACTCGGTGACGACCAGCTCCGAATAAGCCCCCTGCCACAGCAGGAAATTACTCAGCCTCATCTCTCCTGAGGTTCGGATAATGAGTTCGGGATCCGGGGTTCCTGCCGTGTACAGATATTTTTGCCAGACCTGATCATCAATATCCTGGGGATCCATATCTCCGGCCCGAATCTGTTTCGCCAAACAGCGCGCGGCATGCAGGATTTCCTCGCGGCCCCCGTAATTCAAAGCAATATTGAAATGCATCCCCGGATTCATCCGGGTTTTCTCCACAGCCTGGCTCAGCCTGTGCTGAACATCTTCAGGAAGTCCTGTCAGATCACCGATAAACGAAAGCTTAACCTTTTGGCGGTGTAGTGCCATGATCTCTCTATATATATATTCACGAATCAGGGACATTAGCATGCCCACTTCTTCTTTTGGGCGTTTCCAATTTTCTGTGGAAAACGCGTAAACAGTAAGATATTTGACACCCAATGTATTGAGGGCTCTGACGACAATACGCAAAGAATCCAAGCCGGCTTTGTGCCCCATGCTGCGAGGGAGTCCCCGGTGCTGAGCCCAGCGCCCATTGCCATCCATAATGATGGCGATATGTTCAGGAATGTTATCAGGATCCAGCATGTCTGTCATTTAGACCTCTAGGATTTCCGTTTCCTTTCTCGCGGCAATCTCATCAATTTCTTTTATATTCTTGTCAGTGAGCTTTTGAACCCGATCTTGAGTTTTCTTGAGGTCATCCTCAGTCAGGAGATTTTCCTTTTCGCCTCTTTTTAAAGCCTCCATGGCGTCCCGGCGGATGTTGCGCAAGGCAACCCGGGAGTCATCAGCTTTTTTGCGCGAGGTTCGGACAAGCTCTTTGCGGCGTTCCTCGTTCAACTGAGGAATGGCCAAACGGATCACCTGACCATCGTCGGCGGGATTCAGACCCAGATCCGACTTGAGGATGGCCCTATTAATTTCCTTGATGACGCCCTTGTCCCAAGGCTGTATGGTCAACAAACGGGGTTCCGGTACCGCAATAGTCGCCATTTGATTGATAGGAGTCGGCGTGCCATAATAGTCGACCAGAATTTTATCGAGCATGGCTGGGTTGGCACGCCCCGCCCGGACTGTGGCCAGCTCCCGGCGCAAGAGGTCGATGGTCTTTTTCATGCGTTCTTCGGCATCAGCCATAATATCCTCAATCATAATTTTCCCTCCCAAAGCGGACGATGTCCACTGCCTAAATTTCGTTCAAAGGAATTGCTATGCCCCCGCAGAGCCAGTGATGAAAACAAGAGCCTAACCAATGTGAGTCCCAATAATTTCCTTTTTCACAGCTCTCAATATATTTCCCGGCTCCTCCAATTTAAATACAATTATTGGAATATTATTGTCCTTGCACAGAGAGGCCGCTGTCGAATCCATGACACCCAGAGAGCGGTTCAAAATATCAAAAAAGCTCAGACGGTCAAACTTGACAGCCTGGGGATTCAGCCTGGGATCTGAGTCATAGACCCCGTCCACCGTTTTAGCCATCAAAATAACATCCGCCTCAATTTCAGCTGCCCGTAAAGCCGCCGTGGTGTCTGTGGAAAAATAAGGGTTTCCTGTGCCGGCGGCAAAAATGACAACACGGCCTTTTTCCATATGCCGGATGGCGCGGCGGCGGATGTAAGATTCCGCAATCTGCCGCATCTCAATAGCTGACATCACCCGGGTTTGAACATCCAATTGTTCAAGGGCGTCCTGCAGGGCCAACGCGTTGATCACAGTGGCCAGCATTCCCATATAGTCGGCGGCTGCTCTGTCCATGCCTTTTGAGCTTCCGGCGATCCCCCGCCAGATGTTGCCGCCGCCTACCACAAGAGCAGTCTGAACGCCCAATTCGACTACCGCCTGGATCTGGTGGGCCATAGAAGACAACATATCCGGGTCTATACCATATCCTCTGTCTCCTGCCAACGCCTCTCCGCTGAGTTTTAAGATAATTCTGCGGTATGTAGGCGCCGGCGCCATGTCCGCTGTCGACATTTATGAACAGACCCCCTTGCAGACGTGTTCTCCTATGATGATTTTTTGTTGATTTCCTGCATCACTTCCGCGGCAAAATCCTGACTCTTCTTTTCGATGCCTTCACCGACCTGGTAGCGCGTGAATCTTCTGATGGAGATTTTTTCTCCGAGTTTGGCAACCAATTCGCCCAAAAGGTGTTCCATGGTATACTGAGGATCCCTAAAATAATCCTGTTCCAAAAGACAGATTTCCTTCAGGTATTTCTTGACACGGCCTTCGGCAATTCCGTCAAGGACTTTTTCGGGTTTGCCCTCATTGCGAGCCAGCTCCTTAGCGACCTCCTTTTCATAACGGATGATCTCTTCCGGAACGTCTTCCCGTTTGATGTAGCGCGGATTCATGGAAGCAATCTGCAAGGCGACATTCTGGACGAACTCGCGAAAATCCTGGCCCCGGGAGACAAAGTCCGTTTCACAATTGACTTCCAGCAAAACACCGATACGACCGTCCCCATGAATATACGAGGCCACGATTCCTTCCGCGGCAATGCGGCTTTCGCGCTGGGCTGCCTTAGCCAGCCCTTTCTTCCGCAAATAGTCAACAGCGTGATCCACATTTCCCTGGCATTCCGCAAGAGCTTTCTTGCAATCCATCATGCCCACGCCGGTCTTTTCGCGGAGCTCTTTTACCTGAGCTGCTGATATCTCAGCCATAAATTGAATTCCCTCCTTAATAATGTGATGTGAGATGCCGCTCCCATTAGGCGTGTTGGAGTTCTTCCTCTGCTTCGGCTTCAGCTTCATCAAGGCTGCCCTGCTGGCCCTCGATGATCGCATCCGCCATTTTCCCGGTCAGCAGCTTGACGGCGCGAATGGCATCATCGTTAGCCGGAATAATGACATCAATTTCATCGGGATCACAGTTTGTGTCAACAATCCCAACAATGGGAATATTGAGCCGGCGCGCTTCAGCCACAGCAATGCGTTCCTTGCGCGAATCCACGACAAACAGTGCGGTGGGGAGCTTCTTCATAGTTTTAATGCCACCCAAAAAGCGGGAGAGTTTTCCCATTTCATGTTTCAAAGAGGCGACCTCTTTTTTCGGCAGAACCTCAAAGACACCGTCAGCCTCCATCTTCTCAAGTTTGTGCAATCGCTGCACACGTTTCTGGATGGTCTGAAAATTCGTCAGCATGCCGCCCAGCCAGCGCTCATTGACATAATACATGCCGCAGCGTTCGGCTTCTTCTTTAATCGGCTCTTGAGCCTGCTTCTTTGTTCCCACGAAAAGAACGGTACCGCCATTAGCGGCAATATCGCGCACATAGTTGTACGCTTCATCAACTTTACGCACCGTCTTCTGTAGATCAATGATGTAGATGCCGTTTCTTTCCGTAAAGATGTAGCGGGCCATCTTGGGATTCCAGCGCCGGGTCTGATGTCCAAAATGGACGCCGGCCTCCAAAAGTTGTTTCATCGAAATAACAGCCATAACTCGTCATTCTCCTTTTGTTTGTTCTTCCGAAGGGTTCATTCCGGGAACACCTTGTTATAGAGAAGCTGTTTTTCACACCATTTTGTCACGGCGCTAAAAAACAACAACCCAACAAGGAACCGCTCCGCAGTCCCCCTGCGTGTTTACTCGAAATCAGTAAAGTCACTCCAATAGGGTACCATACAGCTGTCGTGAACGCAAGCTGCCAGTGCTGCCCGCCCGGGCAGCACTGGATGATGTCAGGTGCAGCAAGGCTTTTACGCGGGAGACACAAGGGACAACAGAAAGGGTTACTCTTCCGCGTCAGCGTCAACAGCAGGTTCGGATGTGTACGTATAGGAGAAAGCTGTTTCGTCACTGCCGGAAGGGAACTTGTTAGTCACCTTTTTAATCGTTGAATCGACCCATTCCTTTCCCTCCTCGGTCAGAGGACGACACTTATCAACAACGGTGTTGACACACTCTTTTCCCAAATCACTTTTTAAAAACAAACACCCTGCTACGCCGACCGCCGCACCGCTCAAAAAAGCCAGAATTTTTCCCATCACAGAAAACCCTCCTTTACGTTTTATTGCGCTATCCTTATTCCCTTATATTAAGTATCAGGGTTTTGGAGGAGATTGTCAATCAACTCCATATTTATTAATTAAATTACAGATAAAAGCCCCGGAAAAGCCGAAATAGATTGCCAAGTGTTGAGGAGACATGGTATTGTTATTACAATAACTTGAGTCAAAAGCAAAGATCGTGGAACACTATGACAGATTCAACAGTATCAAGTCCTAGTTATCAAAGCCAAAAGGTCACAGCCAAAGGAGGAGTCGTCATGTCTCAAGTCATTATTAGCGCGGACAGCACCTGTGATATCGGCCCTGAACTTGTCAAGAAATACAACATACGCTTGATAAACTGGCGAATCCTACTTGAAGATAAAGAATATATCGACAGCGTCGATATATTTCCGGAAGACATGTATAAGGCTTGGTGGGAACGTAAAGCCCTGCCCAAATCTTCTGCGGCAATACCCAGCGAGTATCTCAGCCACTTTACGCCCATCCTGGAAAAAGGACATGATATCGTTCATGTGGGCCTTGGCTCAAGTTTGACGAGCTCCTATCAAAACCTTTGCTTGGCGGCTGAGGAGCTGGGTCATATTTATCCTGTGGACTCACAGAATCTGTCAGGGGGTTTCGGGCACCTGGTGCTTCGGGCCGCCGAGATGGCTCAGCAAGGGATGACCGCGCCGGAGATTCAGACCACACTTCAAGGGATGTGTCACCGTGTCCATACCAGCTTTCTGCTGGACACCTTGGAGTTTATGAAAGCGGGAGGACGCTGCAGCTCATTGGCCCTTTTGAGCGCGAATCTCTTCAACATAAAACCTTGTATTGAGGTGGACAATCAAGACGGTGGCCGGATGCATGTGGGCGAAAAATATAGAGGGAAAATGGAGAGATGCTTGCGGCTTTATGTTCGTGATAAACTGGAAGATCGTGATGATATAGATTTGGAACACCTTTTTATTACCCATTCAGGGTCGCCTCAAAGCGATATTGATAGGGTCAAGGAGGAGATCGCCAGTCTGCATGAGTTTAAGAACATCTATGTGACAAAGGCCAGCGGAGTGATCTCGGTTCATTGCGGGCCAAGGACTCTGGGGGTTTTGTTTATGACTCGGGAATAGTTACAGCCCCTAAGAGGAATTTGTCAGGATGTAAAAGGCCGCAAAAAGGCCGCCTCCGATGATGAGCAAAATTAGTGCGCCAATAAGGATTTTCTTAAGAATTTTCTTGGATTTAGGCTGGGTCGCCATATCATCTGTGCCGGCTGACGGATCGGGAATGGACGAGGTGTAAGCATGTGGAGAAGACAGAGAGGACGGGAATGATTGAGGGGATTGGGATAGGTAAAATGAGTTGGGCTGTGGCGAGTTAAGCTGTGGCGGGTTGAGCTGTGGCGACCTGCCTGATTGGGAAGCGCAAAAGGTTTGGTCGGGATGTGGGGATGATGGAAAGGATTGAGGAGGAGGCAAGGACTGAGATGATTCAGAAGAAGGTTCGGGGGACTGAAACAGTTGCCTAGGGAGTTGGACTTTCTGGGATTTGGGAAGTATGGTTCCGCAATTTCCGCAGAAAGAAAATGAAAGGTCGATTTTCTCGCCGCATTTTGGACAGGCAGCGGGGGGCTGAGGTGTTTCAAAGGACGAAGATGCCTCGGGGGGCTGAGGGGGTTCAACAAAGGACGAAGACGCCCCGGGGGGCTGAGGGGGTTCAACAAAGGACGAAGATGCCTCAGGGGGCTGAGGGGGCTCAACAAAGGACGAAGATGCCTCAGGGGGCTGAGGGGGTTCAACAAAGGACGAAGATGTCTCGGGGGGCTGAGGGGGCTCAAAGGACGGAGATGCCCCAGGGGGCCGGGGGGGTTCAAAGGACGGAGATGCCCCGGGGGAGTGGGATGTCTCAGAGGAAAAGGACTGATACGCCGCGAGGATCCCGGAGGGAGGTCGAAAAGTCTCATCTGTTGCCGGAGGGGAGTCAAGGAGTGCCGGGGGTGGGGGTGCCCAACGGGGACTGTACACAACAGTTCTCTCAAGGTGTTGAAAGCTGGAAAGTGTAATGCCGCAGACGGTACAGAAAGCAGACGAAGATCTATTTTCCTGGCCACAGTTAGCGCACAGCATTGATGGCGGAGAGGATGGAGAAGGCTGGTATGATGGCTGAGGTTCAGGAAGGTTTGTTCCGCACTCCCCGCAGAATGCAGAAACAGTTGGCACCACTTGGCCACATTTAGGACAGAAAATGGTCAATTTTTATCCACCTCTTTATGGTGTCTTTTTATGTTTACAGGTATTATACTCGACATGTATTGTAAAAATCAACACATCAACAAAAAAGCGGCGCTATATCGACCGTTCGACCGTTTAACCAGACCTTAGAAGATTCAGGATGGAGGGGTCTCCATAGCCCAAGAGGGGCAGAATGACCCGCATTATGTAGACGGACAAATAGGCGGAGAGAAACAAAATGAACAGGACAGAGAAAATCCTGGAAGAGAAAAGTTTGCCTGAAGCATTTTGGAGAACCGCCCATCCCAAAGAGAATCCTTGTCGTTTATATGTCCTGGCTTGCCGAATGATGTAAATCAAAAAGAGAGCAGGAAACATCAAAAGCGCGGGGAACATCGGATGGTAATGAAAAGCTTGCGCCAGATCTAGCCGGAAGAAAGCAAGGAATGCCCGTGACATGCCACATCCGGGGCAGGGGACTCCGGTTAAATTTAGAAGTGGGCAGCCCCACCATAGTGAAAACAACAAAGAAATAACCAGTACGGCTATGATGATAAGTGCAGATAAAGTCTGAATGATGAGTTTGCTTTTCATTTTTTTATTGTACAAAACGGTTTCGTGGGAGTCAATCCAAACGGGAGTCAATCCGAGTCACTCCAAAGACACACCAAAGACATACAAAAACCTACGGCGGGTTTTAACAAGGAAAAACGGTATAATATGACATAAATGGGCAAAACTACTTTTAAAGAGGTGGCGGTGTCGGCCTTAGAGGTGAGCGCATCGAGCTTTAAAAGGGGTCAGTGATCAGTGGTTAGGGGTCAGTATTGGATTTTCGTGTTTTTTATTGACGCTTTGCGTCTGCAAGGGGCTGTAACTAAATAAGTTTGACATTAGGCCGCCGGATTTTTGTCGACAGGCAAGGCGAAAATCCGCAGGTAACCTGGAAGGTTTTCAAGGATTTTCAACGAAACATGGCGGCAAAAAGACAAGGAATAATGTCAAAGTTATTTAGTTACAGTCCCTAAGGTACGATAGGAGGGAAATATGCGCCGAAAAAAACTGCTGTTTTATGCCAAGGGACTGAATCCCGGAGGGCCTGAGATTGCCCTTGTTTCTTTGCTTGGCCAGCTGTCTCCGGAAGAATATGATGTGGATTTGATTCTGTTTGATAACCGCAGGGCGCCGGGGGCGGCAAACCTTGTGGAAAAGATTCCGGACTGGGTCAACGTTTACGATTATGTGGCGGAGACCTATTTCAACACAAGAGCACAGGAATTTCCTGTGCTTGAAAAAGCCGGCCCCTATCAACTTGTGGACTTTACTCAAAAGGAACCTGCGCCCAAATCCGCTGCAGCCCGAAAACGCAAGGGCGGTAAAACAGGTAAAATAGCAGAAGGCGGCCAAAATGCTAAGGGTATCCGGGGAACCGATGAGGTTAAGATAAACAAGGGGAAAGGGGGAAAGGCGGCGGCCAAGCCGGCCCAACCAACAAAATCGGCCAAACTGACCCAATCGTCCAAAGCAACAAAATCGGCGCAATCAGCCAAACCTATCAGAACATCGAGCCGATCTATGGAAACATCTACGGTTCAACCTATACAAGTGAAAGCGATCAAGACTCCTGTCAAATTGAGGACTCAGGCGAATGGCAGCAGCAGCGAAGCGATGGAAGCCCAAATCATAGAGGCGGGATCCGTGGTGTTTGTTGAAACTCAAAGTTATTCAGAGCAAAACCAAGGAGACTCTGAGCAGGCTGCTGCAGATAAGGCCGGAAAAAAGGCTGGGAACACGGACGAAAACAAAGCGGGAACTAAGAAAAGGCGCGCGCCCGGGAGATCTGCAAGCAGAAGATCTGCTGAAACGGCTTTCGCGGGCTGCGAAGAAGACGATCCAAATGAGCTTGCTCATCTGGATGGAGCTGCTGGGAAGCTGGAGCGCAAAACAGCCAGGGCTTCGGCCAAAAAGCGCAAGAACGTGCGAGCAAGTGCGCAATCCCAGGAGAAACAGCTTGCTGCCGAACAGAAAGCGCACCTGGAGGGTCAGCTTAAAAATGGTATTGATACATTTCTGAAGGGCACTCTTTTCAGGAACCTTCCCCAAAGAACTCCCGTATTGAGGGAATCGGGGCCGGCAAAGAAGGGGCCGGAAAGGGATCTTTCCTATTCTGCTTATGAATACGCTCGGGCGGTTGTGGCCGATCAGGATTATGACTGGGCGTTTTCTTATGGGGAATGGGTGCCCACGTCTTTTGTTGCCCAGGAGGTCCAGGCCCAGAGTAAGGCGGTTTGGGTTCATGGTGATGAATATTCTCGTGAGGAATTGGCGAATTTGCTGGCTTATGAGGGATATTATGAGAAGGTTGTTTTTGCGTCTCACTATATTTCGGAAAAGAATACGGCCTACATTCCGTTATTGGCTGACAAAGCGGTTGTGGTTCACAATTTCTGCGACAATGAGCCTCTGAAGCAGCTGGCCCAGGAGCCTGTGGAGGATTTGCGGCTGGATGAACGCCCTCTCATTGTCACAATAGCCAATATCCGCAACGAAAAAAACTGCATGAAACTGTTGGATGTGGCTCAAGGGCTGAAAAAGTCGGGGGTGTCCTTTCACTGGGTATGTGTCAATAATTTTCCCGACGAAACGCTGCAGGGGGAGCCGCGCCAAGCGTCTCTTCGCCTGTGCGATAAAGTCCGCAAGAAGAGCGCCAAACTCAATCTGGATGGCGATATTTCCTGGATCAACGGGACGCCCAATCCCTATAAATATTTAAAGGAATCTCATGTCCTGGCGTCTCTGTCCGACAGTCAATCTTGGTGTTCGGCTATTCCTGAGGCAAAAATTCTCGGAATTCCGGTAGTCGCCACGCGAACGGGGGATGCCTTGGAACAGATTACAGATTCGGTGGACGGGATTTTGACGGATTTTTCTGTGGATGAGATATGTGGGGCTTTGCGGAGTGTGTTGAAGGATAAAGCCTTGCAGCGGCGTATTCGCAAAAATTTACAGGAATTGGAGCCGGAGAAGGCGGCCCTCGAACACTTTACACATCTTGTCAAGAGAAAGAGGACGCCGCTTCAGTTGCAGGCGCCGCAGCACAGGGTTCCGGCGGACGTGAGCGAGGGTTCTATCTCGGGAAAGGGGACAGGCGAAGTGGCGGAAAAAGCGGGGGACAGGCCGGGATCACAAGCGGACAAGGTGTTGGCAAATAGGGAAGGTAAAGTGGCTAAGGCGGTGGATAGAGCGCTGACAAAGAATGAAGGGAAAGTGCTGGATAAGCCGGATAGGGCGCCGGTCAAAAATGAAGTTAGAGCAATAGAGAAGGCGTTGCCTAAAACAAGTCTCTCCAAGACGCCCCCGAAGAGAGAGGGGCAGCGTGCTAAATCCGGCAGGCTCAGGCACATAGATAACCGGACTCTGATTGTTTTGGACAATGTGAATTATATCGGAGGATCCCATCGTGCGGTGCGCAATCTGCTGCAAGAACTGAACGGACTGGATATTTCGGTTTTTACGGCGGTGATGCCAACGATGGCAACCTTGAAGGAGTGGGGGCATGTTAAGTTTGTTTTTCCTCCTGATGAACTCTGGGAGGCTCATTTATTGCCGGATCTGCTCTGTGAGGATGAACCGCGCAAGGGATTGGGCTATGCGCTGAAGCGAGTGTTTTCCAGGACACAAACGTGGTTGTCTAACGGACGGGAACTCAAGGTTTATTGGAAAAGGCTGGTGGGACGCAAGCGGCGGCAGTTGTCGGCGGAATACGAGTTGAGGCGGAAATTCTCCCAATATGACACGGTCTGTGTTATTGGGGAGGATTCGGCCTATCGGGAAATTGTTGCAAACTGTTCCTGCCGAACCAAGATTGCATGGATTTATACGGATTATGCGGCGTGGAAGAACAGCGGTATGGGGGCGCGGATAGCCAGTCGGCGGGATGCTTATATTTACGCGCGGTTCAGCTATATTGTTTTTACCAGTCAGGCATCCCGGGAAGGGTTTGTGAGCTTGTATCCTCAGCTGACGGCGAAGACACGGGTCATTGGCAACGCGCTGCCTGTGGAAGCGATCCGTATGGCGGCGCAAAAAACAAGACGCAAGTTGAAGATTGTGACCATAGCCCGGCTGGACGCGCCTAAAGGCATGGATCGGATGCTCAGGATAGCGGCGCGGCTTATCTATCAGGGATATGATTTCACATGGAATATTGTGGGATCTGGGCCGCAGGAGGCGTCTCTCAAGAAGAAAGTGAAGGCTATGAATATCCAAGGCTATGTAAATTTCCTGGGCGAGATGGCCAATCCCTATTGTGTTCTGGGGCAAGCGGATCTTTTTGCCCTCTTTTCAGAATACGAGGGGCTGCCTAATGCTGTTTTTGAGGCGCTCATTCTGGGGATCCCTGTGATTGCGACCCGGGTAGGGGGTGTAACGGAGCAAGTGGTTGAGGGGAAAAACGGGTGGCTTGTGGGGAATAATGAAGAGGAAATTTTAAAGGGTCTACGCTATATTATGGATAACCCTGAGGAATTGGATGGCTTGACGAACAAGATGCCGGTGTATTGTTATGATAATGCCGATGTTATTGAGCAGGTACAGGATTTGTTTTTGTAGGATTTGTTTTTGCAGGATTTGTTTTTGCGGGATTTGTTTCTGTAGGATTTGTTTCTGTAGGAGGGGCCCCGGAGGGGTCGACAAAGGTTAACAGATCCTGAGGCTCTCCGAGGGTATAGCCCTGGGCCCGCAAAGTGTCGATAAGATCGGGAAGGGCGGCGGGAACGTCTGCAGAGGCAATATGGAACAGCATAATGGCGCCGTTGTGTACGCGGCCCATGACGGTTTTTATGACGTTTTCTTTGCCGATTGTTTGGTCTCGCTGCCAGTCGGAGTAGGCAGCGCTCCAGAGGACGGCATGAAGGTTGAGTTCTTGAGCGATTATGAGAGCTTGTTCATTGAATTCGCCTTGGGGGGGGCGGTAAAAGTGCATCTTGACGCCGTATTTTTCTTCAAAAGGGGTTTGCAGATCCATGATGTCTTTTTTGACCTGGTCAGCTGAAAGCTGGGTTGGGTTTTTGTGTTTGGCGGTATGGTTGCCGATGCTGTGGCCTTCTGTCAGCATGCGGTTGACGAGGGGGGATTCATTGTCGATGTAATGGCCGCAAAGGAAGAAGATGGCATGGACTTTTTTATCGCGCAGGACGTCAAGGACGCCGGAGGTATAGCCGGCTTCGTAACCAAGATCGTAGGTGAAATAGACGGTTTTTTTGGTGGTGTCAGCAATATAGAGGCCCTGGTATTTTTGCAGGAGTGCGGCGCCCTCGGGCGGGGGATCGGGGGGCTGCAGAGGTTCTTTGTGGTAAAGGCCCCATTGTATGCGGCTGTTGCTGCTGAGGGCAGGGATGTTCTGATAGCCGTAAATCCCGGCAGCTACAGCGGCCAGAACGGCGGCGGCTATGATCAGGCGGGCAGCACGCGTGCGTGTGAGCCGTGACATAACAGTGCCTAATGATGTCGCGGCGGGGCCAATGTAGCTGATGGAGATTCTGCGGCGTTTGGAGCGGAGAGGGCGGACGGGGTTCAGGGAACGCCGGGATTGCGCAGAATGCCCGGACGGTGAAGAAGGCCGAAAAAAGGGAAAACGCTTGGGAGAGGGGTTGGGACGGGAAGGGTGCGAAGAAGCCATAGGGATAACTCCTTTCGAGTGCTGTTTGGTCGACGCGGTCACCAAGGTCGACGCGGCATGGGAGATTTTCCGCGTTCTTATGGGTATGAGGGAAGATGTGAAAAAAGACCCCCGTGGGGGCGCCGGCATTTGTTTGGTTCTTATGGGCCTTTCGCAGAAATAGGATAAATTAAACTTTTTTCAGGAGAAAGAAGGTGAGGCAGAAAGTTTTCGCGAATAATACCGAAGTCTGTTTCAAAAGTGTTGCGGCAAAGCCATCATCCAACTCCAGGCCGATGGGCGCGTGACCGTGCGAGGTGCCATGGAAATTCGGAATTTAAGAAATTTGTAAGGGATTTATATTCGTTAATTAATGAAATAGCAACGAAGACAATGGCAAGCGGATTCTATTACTTTTTGCGACTGTTTATGTCCAGACGGAACAAATAGCTCCATGCGGAGAACCAAGAAATTGTGATCAAATATTGAAGAATCATGCGGAAACACATAATATGAAGATTACTTACAAGTGGACAGACAGGAATGGTTTTCATAAAATAATCTATCACCCAGGTCCGGGCGGAAAGGTTGTTAGGGATGGAAAAGACATTACACACAAGTATCGGGGATGTTGAGGATGGCATGGAGAAAATATTTGAAAAATTCAGTTGTATTAATATGATGTTAGTGCATCATACCCAAGTCGATAATTTTATTAATTACTTCAAATTAAAGCAAGTTGTAAAAGATATAAACTGGTCTGAGGTGAATACATGAATGAACGAAAATGAGATTCTCCAGTATAAGGATGAAATAGTGGAGCTAACCACTCTCCTTAATACTAAATGGGCCGCCTCAAAGAAGGTTCTCCTTGAAAAATATGGGATTAATACTAAAGAATCCCTATTGGTAGGTTATTATGAAACCGAGGAGGGGGCTGAGTATGGAATTCTTATGACAAAAGAAAGAGAGATAATTCAGTTTGTTATAAGAAGAGGTAAAGTATATAAAAGGATAACAAAGGATGTTAATAAACTTGAAAAGGCGCATCCTCCAGTGACCGTTGCTTTGCATTACTGGGAGTAAGCGTAGCGTGGAGCAACCCGTGTAACCTGATTAAGCACATGTAAGATAGTATGAAACCAAGAGGGCGTGGATACGTACCCGGCTGGGTACGGAAGTGTGCAGGAGACTTGTCCGTCGGTGACGGCGTACTGCTGTTGTCCGGTTTCGGCGGTGCAGTTTTTCGCGAAAACAACGCAGGAAGCCTTGAAATCTGTGCCTGTATCCTACCGTGAAGGGGCCCTCGGCATGGGGGCAACAAAATGGTATATGGTGAGGACGATGAATGGATACTTAACCAAAAGTTCGCCCTGCGGATCGTCACCTCCGGTATCTGCTGTGCCGTCGGCTACAACGCCCCGGCGGCCTCCTGCGCGCTGCGGGCGGGTCTCGATAACTTTTCTGAAAGCGACTTCAAAGACAGAACCGGCGAACCCATCCTGGCCGCTGCCTTAATGGACGAAGCCCGTCTGTGGGGCTCGGCGCGGCTCGCCCAGTGGGCACGGTTTGCCATCGACGAAGCCCTGGAACCCCTCGACGCAACCCCACACGCA
>WRII01000019.1 GCA_009782825.1 Peptococcaceae bacterium | reverse complement strand
TTAGTATAATTATACTAATAACTGAGGAGGATGTCAAGCAAGCCAATTGTCGAAAACGCTTTATTTCCAGGGGTTTAACGGGATACCCAGGGGTTTTTAGTAGAAATAATAGGAAAACTCAGATCGATATGTAGGACAACAAGGCTTTTCAATTTTCCAATGACTGTTATATCCTGAACACTTGATCCTTGTCCTAAATATAAAAACTTTAATTTGTCTAAGTTTTCAAGTGCAGATAAATTTGAATATGAGCCCCATTTGAAACGGAGTTCTTCTAATTTTTCCTGACAACAAGCTGCGTCGAATAAGGCTTGTGGGACACGTGAATTAAAATGTAATCCTTTGAGCGCTTTAGTTTTTGTACTTAAAAAGTTGATCCACTCTTTCAAAATATATTTTTTTTCGCGTTCACTATATTGAACGTTGTCATGATTAACATCAAGCTGAGTACAGGCGATACATACCTGTTCCTCACCATTGTATTCACTTAACTCATGAATGATTTTCGATGATGGATATCCGCCAATAATATTAAAATATTCTTTTGTTATTTGTGTTTCACTTAATACTACCACTACATCACCTGTTTTCAGTTTTAATATTCATTCCTTGTCTATTTGCTTATGGTGGATGCCTGCCTTGTTGTTTCAAACTTTCGATCTGATAACCTACTCTCTGGCAAATGATAACAGTACCATTATAACAAAAATATCAGGCCTGCAAAACACCAGGTTTTCCAGCGGATTTGCGACATTTTTTTCTTTGCCCGCCGATGGCGCGGAGGTCTTCGCCCTTTGCCTCTGCCAGAGCCGTCTTTCATTCACTGCCTGACGTTGTAACTTTTTGGAGCTTGTGGAGCAGTACAATAAATGCGCGCACTCCTGACAAAACTAAAATCAGGGGTGTGCGTTTTTTATTGTACTTCTCCATTCCGAAGATAAAATGTGTCTATCAAAACAGGAAGGGCACAGCTTTAAATCTCCCTGTTCTTTAATAGATTTACGTTCTCTCCTGATAACAAGGAATGCAATTCCCTTGGAATATCTAGGTGTTGTGATGGGTCTGTTGTGTCTGTCCCAAGAACATCCTAACAGGTTATTTCTGTAAATCATCAGGAGTAATATATTTTTTTGTTTTAAATAAATCGAACCCGAAAAATTCGCTGTGTTTAACAGGATACAATATATCCCATCCAGTTACAACATATATGATTTCATCTTCTTTAATTTCTTCGGAATAAACCACATTTTTTTCTTCTACATAAAATATATACGTGTTATTAGCTATCACAAATTCATGACGAAAAGGATATTCACTGAAAGGACTTGCTCCTACTACATTGCAGAGCTCGTTGGTTTTTTTGCCATCCTCATTTTTTATGAGCTCCCAATCAAATCCTGTTATTCGTACTCTCTGGCATAAAATATATCTTCTATCCGATAACTCTTTTTCCTTTATTGCGGTTTTTAATATTGTTTCCGGTGTATATATGGTTTGTATAAAGTATGTAACTCCAATTAATAATAGAATTAAAGCCATCGTCGCGAATGCTAATAACCTTTTCCTCATGTTAGTTCCTCGCTTTCGGATTTTAGGATATATGGGCGTATAGCAAGCTATACGCCTATATATCAGCATATACTCTATCTATTTAGATTAATTAAGGTTTGAATGTTTTCCATTTTGCCCCTTTTCCTAATACAGGTTTGCTAAACGCAGGAAATGGTACTGAATATCCACCGGCTTTCTCTCTTGCACTTTTGTAACCTAACCAAGCCCCGGCGTTCCACCAAACAAATTCATTGATTCCTTGGTACGCTGTCTTCCCAATTGCAGCCTTTGTTTTACCTCCTGTAATTTTACTCCACTCTTGAGCAAATGACGTTCTGTTGGTTTCTGTTCCGCCGTTCCGGAGTGTTGATAAAAAACCAACCTGGGATTCGGCACGCTCCAAAAACCTGAGATAGTCAAAACAGGAACCCTTGGTAATACCAGATTTCATGGGCGCAAAAAATCACATCACCACGACGCCGACCCAGGCAGAACCATATTTGCCGCCCGTAGGCGGCGTTTCCTGCCCCACCACCACCGCCCATCGGCGGCAAACGACGGCTCCGAGAAAATTCGGAAGCCGCCTTGTAAATTTTGAGGAGGGTTTCGTGAAACGTGATACGAGAAGGCGTTGGACAATTAATTTAATAATAACGAGTTTTCATATCCGTGAAAATGCAATTAAAAAATGTCGCATTACCACTACTTACTAACTCGGTTTCCACTTCTGGAACCATCATATGAGCAAGGCTATTGTCCAATAGTTTGAACCCAAGTGTAGAAGCTTTTGCGCATAACAAATTAACCAACTCTCTTTCTTGATATGGGAGTTGTTCATCTGCTAGTACAGAAAAATTCCATGCTGATGTGTCTTTCCCTCCAACAGTCTCGGTAATGTAATAATAATAATAATCGCCCAATAAACTAAAATATAATTCTAGATCAAATCTTTTTCCATCCAGGGAGAGGATTAAATCGACATCATCATCCAGGATTCTATAATTTTTATGCAGCAAAACTGTATACTGTACACTTGGATAGTTGGAATAATCAGAGTGTTCTCTCTGCATTACACAGTAGCCGTCTGCACATTCGACTATATTGGGAAAGAGTTTCTTTTCCATTTTTGTTCGCTTAGCTATATCATTGACAATGTTCAGATATCTGGAATACTCAGATGCAGTTTTATACTCGCGACTTGTAAAAGAACATTCCCTTGGGTAATAATGATACACTAAAGATAGCAACTCATTCATATCGGATGTAGACATATATAATATTCATTCCCTCCATAATAAAAGTGAATTCGGCGAAGAGGCAGATTCGTATAAGTCTAGCCCTTCGCCTTAAAAACCAATTATTTCCTTTACTTTTTTGTCCTGCCGGAGTTTGAACCCTTGTCAAAGCCTTTATCTTTGAGTAGTTTTTTTGCTTTTTGGGCAGATTTATCACCTTGCCTAGCGGCTTTTTCAATCTCCTCTAATGTTGAATTTCTCCATTCGGAAGGGAATTCTTGATTAATAGATCCCTTTTTCTCTTGACTGATTATTTCGCCAGCTGTTCTTTTATCTGCCTTTCCCCCCGAACCCTCAGATGCCGCCTGAAACCTCTGCAAATTCTTCTGGAAATTATCCATTGACTTGAAAGTAACAACTGCACCATATCCCGCAACAGCAGCACCTTCCACAACCAAAGCAGCTCCGGCCACATCGATAACCGCACCAACAATAGCTGAAATAGTCCCAGACTTAGGTGCAAGAGTTAGCCCGCCTGCTGTGCCACCAAACATTACCTCTAAGCCTTCCCCCATCATGGTCAAGCCACTAGCCATTGCAACAATTCCAGCCGCCGCAGATAGAACATCGCCAACCATCCGTCCACCATAATACCATTTTTCATTATTGACATTTTCCGAACGGGATTCTTCAACTTTTTCTTGGATCTTAGAAATACTATTAGCTACGTAAGAAGGCTTACCTGTGACCATCTCGGCCACATAATCCCAAACCTTAGCCCCGACTTTCAACGGTTCTATTATAAGATTGTCAACAAGAGAATCCCCAATTCCTTTTAGCCCGTCTAATATGTCACCAAACAAGTTTTCCCCTGTGGAATCAGTCAAAGATTTGGGGTTATTAATAACATAAGCGTAGCGGTTAAGTGTCTGCGGATTCTCTTGGAACCCTGCCACAATATCTTGGGCCATGAAGCGACGGTTCTCGGCATCGTACATCCGGGCTTTGGCGTGGTAGATGTTCAGGACATTGTCGTAAGCGTAGGTCGTGTACTCGGTAACGAGGTCGAGTTTCCTCTTGCCTTCTTTCAGGGGATCGCTCTTTTTGGGCTTGCCCCAGGGGTCGTACCCGGCGCTGCTTTTGACGCAGGCGCAGTTGTCGGTCAGGCTGTCGATGGAGCCTTGGCGGTCCTGGTGGTAATAGTAAAGGGTTGGGGCTGGAGGGGTCGTGGTTTTTGTTGTTTTTGTAGCTGCGGTTGTTTCGGGGGGCGTGGGGCTGATGTCGACGGAGAGTTTGTCGAGGCCGTAGACGTATTTGTAGGTGAGGCCGCCCTGTTCTGTTTCTGTGAGCTTGTCGAGGAGCTCACTGGTGTAGTCGATGGTGTTCTGGGTTTCGATGAGGCTGGTTTTGTCTTTTTGGTATTTGGGGTCGCGTTTGCTTTGGGTGGGCTGGGCGTCTACGCCGGTATAGCTGTAGGCGTCTTTGGCGATGAGTTTGGTTTCACCAATGAGGGCGCCGAGGCTGTTGTAGTGGTATTCGCTGAGTTCATTTTTCTCGTTGATGCCTTCGATCATGCGGTTGGTGCTGTCATAGGTGTATTGGGCGGTGGTGGTGTCTTGGGTGGGTTTTTTTAGGGTGGGGTCGCCTTGTTTGATGGTCTTGATCAGGTTGCCGCGTTTGTCGAAGGTGTTGTGGTGGGTGTCTTTGTCGGTTTCTTTTTTGCTCTTGATTTCTTTTTCGTGTTTGGTGATTTGTTGGTTGAGTTTGTTGTAGGTGTAGGTGGTGATGTCTTGGTCTTTGCTTTTTTGGCTGATTTCTTGGGTGAGGTTGCCGAGGGTGTGACAGATAAAGCTGTTAGCTGTTAATCATATTGGATGCGGATATGTTTGTGCCCTTTTTGCGGACGTCTATGACCGGAACAGACAGGAATTTGCAGCCCTAAACTTCAGAGCATAGCTCGTGGCGCTGCAAAGTCCGTTATCAGGGCTACGGATGTTACAGATGCAGGAGGTAAATAACATGCCTGTTGATCGTGAAAGAATCATTAATATTAATGAGCTTTCCAATGTCCCCGTTCACATCGGCACTAATGTATATATAATCCAGCGCGCATTCTTTCTTGCCACGACCCTGTGTTGGGACTGTCTACCAATCTGACTTCCAACATATAAACTCCTTGATTATCAGGATTTATAGTATCTGTGATATAATCAATCACGTAAAACCGATAGGTATCTTTGTTGGTGTTGACATTAATACCAAAGCGAATCATTGAGGATTTTTTACCATATCTTATTGATTCATCGCCAGATATACCATCTCTTTCCCAAGAAATTATTTCGCCTTTAACAAAATCGAATAAATTGTCAACATCGTTTTCAAAATCATTGGCTTCGTCTAACGCTTTTTTAGAAAACAATGATTTCAGGGCTTCTTTGTCTTTACCCTTGATCGCCGAAATTATTTGTTCCATCCGAGCATCAGCTTTTTCTCCAGTATCGTCAAAAATGATTCCACCCCTCCCACATGAACTTAATGTAATAACAGTGACAATTGTGAGCAGCACTATGATTTTTTTCTTCATAAATTTGCACCCCCTTCCTTAAAATCTTAACGTGGCGGTATTCGTTTTAGGGTCGAATGTCCATCTTGGGTCGTAATCATCACTGTTTTTATCGCCAAACTTTTTATAAAAATCAGTATACATAGTTTGAGTATTGAATGTTACCGTATAAATAGCCTCTAATCTGCTGGCATCAACATTGGTAATGTAAGGATTAAAGCCTGTTACCCACCACACTTTATCACTGGGATAATCCTTGTCTTTGGCGGGATCCCATTCGATAATCGTTTTCCCGTCCAGTTTAAGAGTGAGTGTCATGTGCATGGCAAGGCTTTGGTCTACAAGCCAGTGAATATCTGATCCTTCCATGGCTTGTTTATATATGCCCATTTCAGCACCGGCACCTAAATTCAGATAGTCACCTTTCCATGCCCATAGTCTATATTCTTTACCACCACTGGTAAATTGGAAAAATTTTCTATCCATGCTGGTCCCGTAGTCAAAAACCATGTCATAAAAGCTGTTATATCCGCCATACTGCTGTAAACAATCCTGCCGCGCATGGTAAATATACGTACCCTGTTGATCTTTCGTCCGTACAAATCCTGCTAAGTCGAATAATTCTTTAAGGCCTCCGTGTTTGGTTACAAAATTATTAATTGGGTTGCCTATCAACAATCTGGCAAGGGCTCTCGTTGTCCCTTTTGCAGTAGCTTCCCAATCAATTTCTTCAATACCATAGCCGGATGGATCGATGAAACGTACTGGATTATTCACGCAGTAAACATAAAGGTTTGAGCTTTGCAGTATCGCATAAATATTTGGGACAAGGCTGTTACCCATTTCCTGTGGGTTATCTCCATAAATTATATTGCGATTTACCTTTGCTTTTTTGGAGGTATCAACAGACCCATTATAAACGAATTTCTGACTATGTGTAATGTTAGCAGTAAAGGGATCACGGACAAGGGTTTGTGGGTTCTGTTGAAATCCCGTGACCATATCCTGAGCCATGAAGCGACGGTTCTCTGCGTCGTACATGCGGGCTTTGGCGTGGTAGATGTTCAGGACATTGTCGTAAGCGTAGGTCGTGTACTCGGTAACGAGGTCGAGTTTCCTCTTGCCTTCTTTCAGGGGATCGCTCTTTTTGGGCTTGCCCCAGGGGTCGTACCCGGCGCTGCTTTTGACGCAGGCGCAGTTGTCGGTCAGGCTGTCGATGGAGCCTTGGCGGTCCTGGTGGTAATAGTAAAGGGTTGGGGCTGGAGGGGTCGTGGTTTTTGTTGTTTTTGTAGCTGCGGTTGTTTCGGGGGGCGTGGGGCTGATGTCGACGGAGAGTTTGTCGAGGCCGTAGACGTATTTGTAGGTGAGGCCGCCCTGTTCTGTTTCTGTGAGCTTGTCGAGGAGCTCACTGGTGTAGTCGATGGTGTTCTGGGTTTCGATGAGGCTGGTTTTGTCTTTTTGGTATTTGGGGTCGCGTTTGCTTTGGGTGGGCTGGGCGTCTACGCCGGTATAGCTGTAGGCGTCTTTGGCGATGAGTTTGGTTTCACCAATGAGGGCGCCGAGGCTGTTGTAGTGGTATTCGCTGAGTTCATTTTTCTCGTTGATGCCTTCGATCATGCGGTTGGTGCTGTCATAGGTGTATTGGGCGGTGGTGGTGTCTTGGGTGGGTTTTTTTAGGGTGGGGTCGCCTTGTTTGATGGTCTTGATCAGGTTGCCGCGTTTGTCGAAGGTGTTGTGGTGGGTGTCTTTGTCGGTTTCTTTTTTGCTCTTGATTTCTTTTTCGTGTTTGGTGATTTGTTGGTTGAGTTTGTTGTAGGTGTAGGTGGTGATGTCTTGGTCTTTGCTTTTTTGGCTGATTTCTTGGGTGAGGTTGCCGAGGGTGTCGTAGGTGTAGGTGGTTTCGATTTTGGTTTTGCTGTCGGTACTGCTGACGAGCCGGTTGAGGCGGTCGTAGGCGAAGGTGTTGCTTTCGGCGGGTTGGAGGCCGATTTTGCTTTTGGTTTCTTTAATGATGTTGCCGTGGGGGTCGTAGGCGTATTCGTATTTGAGCTTTTTCTTCTCGTGGATTTTGATGAGCTGGCCGGCTTTGTCATAGGTTCGGTCTTCTTTGATGCCGTTGGGATAGGTGGTGCTGGTGTGTTCTTGGGCTTGGTTATAGGTGTAGGTGGTTTCTTCGGGTTTCTTTTGCTGGGTTTTGCTGGCGTTGGCGGGGGCGTTGGTGACTTTGATGAGCTGGGATAGGCTGTCGTAGGTTTTGGTGACGGTGCTGGTGTCGGGGTAGGTGATCTGGGTTTGGTTGCCGACGGGGTCGTAGGTGTATTGGGTGGTTTGGGTGTTTTGGTCGATGACTTTGGTGAGTTGGGCCAGCAAATCATACTCGAAGCTGGTTTGGCCTGTCCAGTCGTCGTTTTGGGTGAGGTTGCCTTCTTCGTCGTAGGTGTATTGGGTGGTTTTGTCGGGGGTTGTGCTGTTTTGGGCATAGGTGTTGATGCTTTCAATAAGGTTGCGGGGGTCGTAGGTGGTTTGGGTGGTGAAGTTGTCGGCGTCAATGGTTTGGATGAGGTTGCCGGCTTCGTCGTAGGTGTTTGTTATGGTGTTGTTTTGGGGGTCGATGGTTTGGATCCGGAGGCCGCGTTTGTCGTATTTGTAGAGGGTGATTTGGGTTTCGTTGATGTTGGCTTGGGGGTCGATTCGGTTGAGGATGATTTTGGTGAGTTGGTTCATGGCGTCGTATTCGTAGCGGGTTTGTGTGCCGTTGGCGTCGATGGTGGAGATGATGTTGTCGTTGGCGTCGTAGGCGTAGTGGGTGGTGTTTTTGTTTTTGTCGGTGACGCTGATGATCCGGCTTTGGGCGTCGTAGGCGAATTTTTCGGTGTGGGTGTCAAAGATGGGCAGGAAGTTGCTTAAGAGGTCGGTGATGCCGGCTCGGGGGTCGGCGATGCTGGTGACGCGGGAGAGTTTGTCGTAGACGTATTTGGTGACGCGGCCGAGGGGGTCTTTTTCGGAGAGTTTGTTGCCGGTTTTGTCGTAGGTGTAGCTGGTGGTGTTGCCTTGGGCGTCGGTCATGGTTTCGATCTGGCCGGTGGGGGTGTAGGTGTACTTGGTGGTGGCGTTGTTTTGGTCGGTGGCGGTGATGACGCGATCCATGCTGTCGTAGGTGAATGTGGTGCTGTGGCCGTAGGTATCGGTAATTTTGGTGACGCGGTCTTTGGCGTCGTATTCTGTGATGGTTTTGGCGCCGCGTTTGTCGGTGTATTGGGTTTCCCGGCCGTCGGCGTCGTAGGTGTAGTGGGATTTGTTATGGCTGGATCGACAACAAGATACCATAAGATTGTAATTTAATCAAGTATATATTTAATTTTAAAATGTTGTAATTTATCGTAATTTGTTGTAATTTAGATGGTTCCCGAAGATGATATGAAATTCATGGAAGGATCTTGTTCGAAACACCAAATATAATCACATTTTTTTGTTTTTACAAGTTATATATTACCATTATCCCGATGAACACGCAAAACCGTCTACACAAACTTCTACATCCAAAGATTCCAAAGATTCAAAGAAAAAACCCTGAAGCAATTTCTTCACTTCAAGGCCTTAGGGAGTGTAACTTAATAGTCTTCCTCAGGGATCTCCTCAAATAGCCGTCTCCCCTGAAATCAGCCACCGGTCACCGACCTTAACAAGCTCCGCGCGCACATGAACCTGATGATCAACCTTGGACCCATACGCTTGTGTTTTATTCAGATCAAAATCCCGGGCCGTATACGTATAGGAAGCCACAATTGTCGCCGCGGCAGACGTTGCAGACTCTATCATGACGAGATTGAACTTCAAGTCATCAACATACAGCCCCTTCCCATTGGAAATATAGGCCTGGGCCCGGTCGAGATGCCGATCCCTCAAGTCCCCTGTGTATCCGCCGATAATTTTTTTCTCGAAAACCTGCATATCCGGAGACCGCCACGCTTCAAACAAGAGGGCCAGAGACATCTTGTAGTCATCCACAACCTTCGCCTGCTCAACTTCCGTAAGGCCATCAGGCTGCCCAGAGGCCTCCACCGCCGCATTCTCCTGGCTCAACTGATTCATATCCGTGCCGGCAGGCTGATTCCTCTGCAGAAAACTGCCGGCAAATGTCGTATTAAACGCCGGATCAGCCGCCATAACAATCCCCAGCCCTGTGCTGATACCCAATAAAAAAGTAGATCCAATAACAATGATCTTTCTCCAAGGCACTTTTTTAAGCATAAAAACCACTAACCTCTCCTAAAACGTTCTCCACGAGATCAACTGCGTGGTGATTATTCTTTATACTTGCCAAAATGAGAAACTTTTAACCATCTCATTAATAAACCGCTACTTCATGATCTCAAACTTCTTCTCCACCTCCAAAAATGCTGTCACTAAAGTCGGATCAAACTGCGAGTTCATGCCTTGAGATATAATCCCCACGGCCTTCTCATGAGAATAGGGTCCCTTATAGATTCGTGAACTGACCAAGGCATCATACACATCCACAATAGCCAGCATGCGCGCTGACAAGGGAATATCTTTCCCGCTCAACCCGTCAGGATACCCCTTGCCATCCCAACGTTCGTGATGATAGCGGCAGATCTCATAACAGCACGTTAAATAGATATCCTTGTCACTATGAAGAAGAGACCCAATAATCTCACTGCCAATCGGCGCGTGAGTCTTAATGACTTCGAACTCTTCCAAGGTCAACCTCCCCGGCTTCAGCAAAATATTGTCTGGAATCGCAATCTTGCCGATATCGTGCAAAGGCACCGCCTTCGCATAAATCTCCTGATCCAACACAGAGATATCAACACCATATTCCCGATGACGACGCACATGATCTATAAGGATTTCGGTCAGCTTCCGGGTACGCCTCACATGGTGACCCGACTCCAGATTTCTATACTCAATAATATTCGCCATCGTTTCTAATATTTTTTCCCGTGTATCCGTAATCTGCAGCATCTTTTTTTCAACCAACATCTCAAGAGCTTCACTATAATTTTTCAGTCTCACGTGGTTGGACACACGGATTTTAACCACCTCTGAAACGAAAGGCTTGGGAATAAAATCAACAGCCCCCAGCTTCAGAGCTTTCATTTCGTTTTCCCCGGGATCTACTCCAGAAATAATAATAACAGGGATCCCTACAGTTTTAACATGCCCTTTCATAAATTTAAGCAATTCATACCCGTCCATGACAGGCATCAAAATATCCAACAGCATCAGAGAAGGCACTATATCGCTATTCATCAATATTTCTACGGCCTCCGCACCATCGGCCGCTTCTATAATGTCATACTCATCCCGCAGAATTCCCTTTAGCACCACGCGATTGGTTTCGTTATCTTCTACAAGCATAATGAGATCTTTTTGCATGGTCTCTCCCATCACTCATTTTTTTGAACACAAAAAAGCTCCGCTGTCCATAGTGTGTACATGTCCGGAGCAAAAAATTACATCGATTTTCAACAATTCCCCTGTTTACCCAGCCAGAGCCGGGGCCAGGTCACCTGTCGGCCTCACCTGTCGGCCTCCCCTGGCCGCCTCCCCTGGCCCCGGCTCTGGCGAATTCGCTGGCCTCTGCGTTATCCTCTTTTCGTAGAAAAGGGCGTGGCGCCATACACTTTGGCCTCGGCATCATTGCGCATCAAGTGGGAATCAAAGTCATGAAGTTCCTGATGAAACTGATCAATGCGAATTTGGTCTTTCGCCTCAAAAGCATCCATGCCACGGTTGAGTAAGTTGACAAAATACGTGGTAAATGTGGCGGCCTGTTTGGCATTCGCTTCCTTTTCCATTTGTTTCTCCCACAGGGTCTTGTGGAAGAGGATATACTTGCGAATATCAACTTCATCCATCTGCGGCCCCGCCGTGACCCCATACAAATACCCATCTACATACTGATGGATATTCCAGCCCGCTCCGTAAGCCAGGGTTTGACTCTCTTGGCTCAGACCTTGGCTGCCGAAATAGCCTTCCAGAGACGGCGCCAGGGTCATTTTGGCCAAATCGGGTTCAGCATATTTTTTCGAGCCGTCCTCATTGGATCCCGGCTTATTCTCCGGCACACCGGCCGCGGACGGATCCGTCGGCGCTGCGGCTTCTTCTGCCGGAGGCTCCGTCTGATCCACAGGCGGTGTTTGCATAACGACTTCATCCGTAGGCTCTGTGGTTCCCGTCAAGCCTCGCCAAGCACTCGGCCCATAGAGGCCGGCGGCGATCAGCACTCCTGCCAGCGCTAACGCTCCCACCAAAGTCATTATGTTCTTGCGGCTAAAATTCATGGGTATCCCTCCTTCTTTGGTATTTTACTAATATTACCAATTAAGTACTTATATCCCATGTCGATATAAGGAGGCCCGTCCCCCTATTTTTCGGGGGAACGGGCCTGTCTTCAGCTTTCTGGCTTAGGATCTTGAATAATGTGTGAGTTTTCCGCTATTTTTCAATCATAATAGGCTGCTTTCATGTTATAACAGGCATATTTTCAAAGCGTCTCGTGCATCGTTTATTGCAGTTTTTTACCTTGCTCCCGGGACAGATGAAAGAGAAAATGGCGGTACTTTTCCGGGGGCGGATAAGACAGCAGGCTTAATTCACTGCCTTCCTGCTCATAACGATGAACAAGCTGGGCAAGGTACTCCATAAGCGCATCGCCAATCTCCTCATGGCGCAAAGCGAATTCAATTGTCGCCCGCACAAAGCCCAGCTTGTCCCCCACATCGTAGCGTTTTCCTTCAAAGGCAAACGCGTAAATGGGCTGAGACTGGCTCAGGGTTTGGATGGCATCAGTCAGCTGAATCTCTCCGCCCCGCCCCGGATCCTGCCGGGCCAAAATATCAAAAATCTCAGGGTTAAGAATGTAGCGCCCCATGATAGCCAAGGGCTTCTTCCCGACAATCTCATCCACAGCAGGTTTTTCCACAAGGTTCTCCGCTTTATACAAGCGGGGGGCCAAAGAATTTCCAGTAATAATGCCGTACTTGGGGGCGTCTTCCACTGCCACCTGTTGGACGCCAATCAAGTTGCCGCCGTATTCATTATAATAGTCCATCATCTGCTCAAGACAGGGTCTTTGGGAGTCAATAATATCATCCCCCAATAATACAGCGAAGGGCTCGCTGCCAATGGATCGGCTTGCGCAGTAAATAGCGTGACCCAGGCCTAAGGCTTCCTTTTGGCGCACATATTGAATGTTCACCAAATCGGCAATATCTTTGACCATTTCGAGAAGGTCGTCTTTCCCGCCTCGCTCCAGAAACATTTCCAGTTCCAGGGAACGGTCGAAGTGATCTTCGATCGCTCTCTTGTTGCGGCCCGTCACAATCACAATATCCTCAATACCGGATCGGACAGCTTCCTCTACAATATACTGAATCGTCGGCTTATCCACAATGGGCAGCATCTCTTTAGGCTGAGCTTTGGTAGCCGGCAAAAACCGGGTTCCCAAGCCGGCGGCGGGGATAACAGCTTTTCGGATTTTTGGCAACGTCTATCCCTCCCTTAATCGGAAATATACTTCATGCATCGTTAATTGTTCTTGTCTTTCTTCTCCGGACGGCTGCTGGCCTTTTCCATGATAACATCCACAAGGCCATACTCCTTGGCTTCTTGGGCAGACATGAAGCGATCCCTTTCCGTATCTTCGACGACGCGTTCCAAGGGCTGTCCGGTGCGATTTGATAAGATCCTGGCCATATTTTCTTTGGTGCGCAGCAATTGTTTGGCGTGAATTTCGACATCGGTCACTTGTCCGCCCATGCCGCTGACATGAGGCTGATGAATAAGAATTTCCGCGTTGGGCAGAGCCACTCGCTTGCCCTTGGAACCTGCCGCCAGAAGAAAAGCCCCCATGCTGGCCGCCATACCCACGCACAAGGTCTGAACATCGGAACGAATGTACTGCATGGTGTCATAGATTGCCATGCCTGCGGTGACAGACCCTCCGGGCGAGTTGATGTACAAGGAAATATCTTTGTCTGGGTCTTCTGCGTCTAAGAAGAGCATTTGCGCCACGATGAGATTGGACATATCGCTGGTGACAGGCCCTCCGAGAAAGATAATTCTGTCTTTAAGCAAACGGGAGTAGATATCATAGGAACGCTCCCCTCTATTCGTCTGTTCGATAACCATGGGAATAAGGTAACTCATGAGCCAATTCAGCCCCTTTCTATAATTTAGATGCTCTGATGCTCTGATATTGTACAACCGTACAAAGGTTATTGTAATACAAAGAATCCCCCAGATCAAGGAAAGGCAGGATTTCGACGGAAATTATCAGGATCCGGGGTGTTGCTGTTCCCACAGGTAGACATTCGCCACGGCATCAGTTTCATTAATTAGGTATGGCACTGTAAAGCCACTGCTTTCCTGATTGGTGGGCATTGAGCTTTCCTTGTTCTTTCATGCGGCGCAAAAGTTTGTAAGCGCCGCTCACGCTGATCCCCAGGGTGTGGGCGGCGTCTTCCTTATTGAAACAGGTGTTGGGAAAAGCGGCAAGCAGCCTGTACTCATTGGAACCAACAGCTATGTGTTCAGTGCCGGCAGAATTGGCAGGATGATTCAAGTTTGGCAAACGGATGAGGAATCCGCCATCTACAACAGGAATTTCAGGTTTTGCGATACTCTTTTCATAGACGCTGTAAATGCGAGGAATTCCGGTTCCGAACGCTTCAATGATATTCAAACGGTAGAAAATCTGAGCCAGCTTTTCATTTCTTGTTACCGAGACGCCGGCAAGCATCAAATCATGAGTAACGCCCGGCATCACCCCCCCCAAAGACACGAACTCCAATCTGTTATCAAACATGCTGACCAGAACGCTGCCTTCAATGTAGTAATTACGGTGGATCAAGGCATTGATATAGGCTTCGCGCAGGGCAATTTTAGGATAATCAGAATGATCGATTCTGTAAACCCCCTCAAAAGTCCCTCGCAACCTGTTATAAACATGAAGATAAGCCAGAACATCATCAATCTGCTGGAATAGCGAGCCGGTAAATTCCTTACGGTCTTTAAATTTGTCTTTATTGATTCCCTCGAAAATGGCGGCTTTAGTCGAATAAGGACACTGTTCTGATAAAATCAACGCCAAATTGGTGTATCGTCCATCCGGACGCATGAGGCCGAGAGACTGCTTTTGCTGATGTCCAAACTTGACCTCCTGTTCAGCGAAAACCTTCTCAGCGCGGTTAAAAGTCAGGTTTTGTTCCATGGAGAGCTCCGTCATGAAGTGTCCCGTTCCGTTATCTTTAATCATTTGGCGTATATGTTCGCGGGTGGCCATGACAGTGTTGCTTCCCACACGGACATAAACGCCCTGTGGAACCAAACCATAGGCGGTAAAGCAGTAGGGGACAGCACTTCCACGCTCAACGGTTATTTTAATCACAAATTTTTCATCTCGTGTTTCTGTTTCCACAGAGAAATATCCGGATGGATCGGGTGTGATGGAATCACGGAAGCTGGTCGCGGTTTTCCTGGCCATCTCGTCCACATCTCCGTCCACACCGCATACCGAACCATCATCATTGATACCGATATACAGCACCCCTCCTTCAATATTTAAAAATGCCAACAGGGTCTTATTAACTTTATTGTTATATTGCCGCTTGAATTCAACAGATTGGCTTTCGAGCATGAAATCCTCTCCCTTCTGAGACTTTTCTCCCATTATATCACCCTTTTATCCTGTCTGTCAAGGAGTCAATGGATATTTTGGAGAATAGGGAGAGTAAATTAGTATAGGGGCCACTATAAGTCAGATGCAATCCTATTAACAATTTATGAATTTCCTTAGTTTTATTTTCCTGTTTCGTAAACACTTTGACACGTAAACACTTTGACCCCTTGACAAGATAACAGTCGTTCACTATAATTAGGTTAACAATCGTTATCTTATTGCAACCGCGGAAATTCAGGAGGACTCTGCTTATGAAGCCGCCCCAACAATATGACCCTGTCAAAATCAGCACTAAGAAAAGAATACTCGACGCTGCGCTGGAGCTCTTCTCCCGGCGCGGATTCTCCGCTGTATCCGTGCGGGATATTGCGGCGGCAGTCGGCGTGCGGGAAAGCGCCCTGTATAAGCACTTTCCCAGCAAAAAAGCGGTTTTTGACCAGCTCGTGACTGATTACTTAGCTAAAAGTGATGCTTTTATGGCCGGAATTCATGCTCTGCCCACGGCTGATCCAGCCGAACTCTCCCAAAGGGCTGCTCTCTATGGCCAGTATACTGACGAGAACTTTCTGCGCATCGGCGGCAGTGTGTTCACAGACTTTTTGATGCATCCGGATGTGCTGCGGTTCTGGCGCATGGTCTCTATTGAGCGGTTCAACAACGAAAACCTGGCCAAGATGTGGAACCAGCAGTTTTTCGAGGAACCTATCGCGTATCAAACCAGGTTATTTGACCTCATAATCAGCATTGGCGCAATGCAGCCAATCGATCCCAGTCTGCTCGCACTGGAATTCTATACACCGCTTGTGTTCCTGTATCAGCAAGCGCTTCCTTTTGAGCCGGACGGACCCGAATTTGCCCGGGCTCTGGAATTATCCAACCGCCATATGAGGCATTTTAGGGAAACTTACGCGATACAAACCCACGCCATATACCCCGGAAAATAGGTGAGTCGTATGTTGTCGTGTGTTAAGGAACTGTTACTAATAAATTCGAGAGAAGGGACAATATGAATTATCTAATTCTTAATGGAAGCCCCCGCAAGGGGAACACTTGGCTGTTAGCTGAACAGATACAAAAAGAAATTATGGCCTTATCTCCGGAGGCCGTTTTTGAGGAACTGCATTTAAAAGATATGGATCTGCCATTTTGCAGGGGCTGCAGCCAGTGTTTCAGAAAAGGGCATGAGTTTTGCCCGCATACAACCATAGTGCAAAGTGTTATTGATAAAATAGACTGGGCAGATGGTGTGATCTTTGCCACAACAACATTTCTCACGCAGCCCACCGCATTGACAAAAAACCTTATAGATCATCTCGCTTTTTTAGGACACCGCCCCTGTTTTTTTACAAAAAAAGCGATAGTTGTCTCTACCGTGGGGGGTGTCGGAGCCAAAAAAACTGTAAAGTATCTCGCCGGAGCGCTTAGGTCATTTGGCTTTAACAAATGCTATGAATTTCCTGTCGCTTCATACAGCTGGAACCATTATATCCCCAGCCCCAAAGACAAAGAAAAATGCAGAAAACTGGCACACATATTTCACAAAGACGTCTCTTCAAAGAAATTGCATGCGCCAAACCTGCTTCCCTTAATCCCCTACAATATGATTAGAGGGCTGAGCTTAGATTATGTCAAAGGCACTGAGTTTGAAACCTTAGACGGAGACCATTGGACTGATCTTTCCAGAGCCAAATGCGCATATGATCCAGCAGTCCCGCTGCCGCTTTATAAAAAACTCTTCGGGAATCTGTTTTATGTTTTGGCAAAGAGGCTCTCTAAAAGGACTACGGTAACCTATAAAAAAGGAAAGGAAGCGTGAAGGGTATGAAATCCATACTTGTCATCGGCGCCGGCATGGGTGGCTTGGCCGCCGGAATCTATGGCCAAATGAACGGGTATCAGACCCACATCTATGAAATGCACACAACCCCTGGAGGCCAATGCGCGTCATGGCAACGAAAAGGATACACCTTTGACGCCTGTATTCATGATCTTTTGGGATGCCGAGAAGGTTCCGGCATTAACCAGATCTGGCAGGAGCTGGGCGCCATGCCGCGGGAGACGGTCGCCAGAAAAGAAAGTGTCGCCTTTGCGACCACACAGGGAGATATGTTTTATAATTACAACGATCTGCAGCAATTGCGTGATCATATGCTACAGATCGCACCGGAAGACAGAAACGAAATCCTAAAATATATAAAAGGGATTCGCTCCTTTATCGGAAAAGATCCAGCAGGACGGATGGCTGTAGATGGGATACGTGGTATGATCCATCTTTTACCAACTCTGCTTCGCAACATGAAATATATGACCCTGCCCCTGAGAGACTATGCCAAACGATTCAATAACCCGCTCTTGAGACGTGCTATGGCCCTTCTTCAGTATTCCCTGCCTGATTTTCCAACAGGAATGCATTTTGCCTTTCGAGCGGCAGCCACAACCGAGGATGGAGATATTCTCTGGCCGGTGGGGGCAAGCATAGAATTCGCGGCATCCATAGCCGAAAAATATAAGAGTCTCGGCGGCGCGCTCAACCTGGGCAAAAAGGTCACAAAAATCCTGACAGAAAATAATCACGCCATCGGCATCCGCCTTGAGGATGGTACCGAACATTTTGCGGATATTATCATCTCCAACGCCGACGGGAGAAGAACTCTATATGACCTGCTGGATGGCCGCTATACAAATTCGGCAATTGAGCTCTGGGCGAAAACAGAAGGCGAAGAAGTCAACTGGGGAACCATGGTCTACCTGGGCGTCAACCGCGATCTCTCCCACGAACCTTCCGCCCTGGTCATGCTTCTGGATGAGCCGGTCACGTTGACAGAAAAGACCATCCATTCCCTGGAAATGCAGATTTATGGTTTTGACCCGGCCCTGGCTCCAGCGGGCAAAGGCGTGATCAAGGTCGAGATGATTACGCCGTTTGCATACTGGGAATGTGCGTCAACAGAGGAATATCGGAACAAAAAACAGCAGACAGCAGATCAGGTTATCAAAATCCTGGAAGGCTATTTTGCCGGTATCTCCGAACAGGTGGAAGCTGTGGATGTCGTCACCTTGAAAACCTGGGAACGGTTCATGGGGGGAACCCGCGGCTTCGCGAACGGGCCCAATAAACCTTTTGGTATCCGGAGTTTCCTGGGATTAGACGACACGACACTCCCTGGGTTAGCTTCCTTTTATATGACCGGCATTTGGGCATCGGGAGCAACCGCACTGTTTTCTAACGCGCTGACTGGGAAAACCGTCATCAAAGGTATCTGCAAGCATGACGGCAAGAAATTCACAACAAGAAGTCCACACAAGAAATCCACACAAGAAGTTCACGCACAAGAAGTTCACAACAAAAAGTAGTTCACAACAATAGACAAGCAAACATGCTCATGATAAAATACACCTTGAGATGAGGTGCATTTCATGGGTATAACTATCGAGACCAAATTGGCTGCCCTGCTGCGCAAACGAGATTATTATCTGGCTCATAAAGATAAAATTGACTCAGCGGTATTGAAAAACTACAATACCACCTTTGATATCGTCTTCGCTCACAACTCAACCGCCATTGAGGGGAACACCCTCTCTCTCATGGAAACCAAATTGTTATTGGAAGATAAGCTCTCCGTTGGCAACAAGGATTTGCGTGAAATTTACGAGGTGGTCAACCACAACAAGGCCTTCAGTTATATTCGCAGTTGTGTCAGTGCAAGAAAACCACTTGATGAAAAAACAGTCAAAGATATCCACGCTATATTGATGGAAAATATCATAACAGGCGGTATATATCGCGATGTTGGGGTCCGTATTGCCGGCGCACAACATTCCCCGCCCTCTCCCCACGAAGCCTTTCAGCAGATTAAATACTTCTTTATGGACTTACCTGAGAAAACCCGTCTCTTAAACCCTATTGATCTCGCCGCCTGGACACATGCGGAATTCGTCCGGATACACCCTTTTGTGGATGGCAATGGCAGAACATCCCGGCTCATTATGAACTATCAACTGCTGTCACTGGGGTTCCTACCCATTTCTATTGCCAAAGAAGACCGGTTCTCCTACTTTGAGGCATTGGAAGCTTACGCTGTTGACCGTAATTTGACACCTTTTGCTCATATGGTTTTGTCCCTGGCAGAAGAACAGCTTGATCAATACATCGCAGGTATCCCCCAAAGCGGACTATGTCCACAACCTAAATTAGGTGAGAGGGATTGTTAGTCAACACGCTCGAACACCAAGTACATGGAAACCTCTAAAAACCCGATTAAGAATCATCATAATAACCAGAAACTTGAACTGATAGTCATTTATCTTATCTTGTCGCGAAGTCCATTCGCAGGGTTTTTAGAGGCATCCCTTGCTTCCAATGATAGTTCCATATCACTCCAAATGCCAGGGTGTTTATTTCGTTCAGTCGAGCTTACGTTGATACTCACCTACACCTTGAGCCCCGAGATATTTCTTCGACACCTTTCCCAAAAACAAGGAAAAATGCGCTGTCCTCTCGTATAGTCTAAAGTATTAACTCGCTATCATTCACAACACCTTTTTTATGAATATTAATTGAGCGACTTCGTGTCTCTTTTTATTCCTCTTCCATATCGTCTAAAGTGTCATGCCCTATGATCTTTGACCCATCAAAATTTATGGCGATGCCATATTCTTGACATAAAGGGAATGTTATTATTCCGCAAATCTTATTTTCTTTCCATTACAAGTAAATCCTTTTAAAAAAACTAAGGTAATAATTTTTTTCCCTGAGTTTAAAACGTAGTCATATAAATTGTTGTAGTCATCAAAGTTTGGAGGCAATGTATAAAATTTGTCCGGATTAAGAGGTCTATAAAATGGTGGTTTTGATGGTTTATCAAAACCATATGATGCCTGCTCTTCATTTGGAATCGGAATAACAGTACTAATTTCAACCTCTTGATCGGAAGGGTATCTTAGTGCGCGCTTATAAAACCCAATTAAATCTGTGTGACGAGATGCCACATTAATCAAGATGTTCCACTCTCCCAAATCATAAATATTAATTCTAGGAATCAATGAATCAACAAAATCGTTCAAGTTTTCATGAAGCGACACCTCATCAACATGTGCCTGAAAACCCGGAACCTCTGAAGGCATCAAAACTCTTATTTTCTTCATTTACCGTAACTCCTCATTTGACACCCTTCATCAGGGTCGTAGTCAGATTGGTAGCGCTTGTCTTGTTCTCTGTTGTGTGGCAATTCGTGGCCTGGTTTTCTTAACTCTCGAACACATGCAGCCCCTATTTCTTTCATTTGAGATATTGTAATTTTTGTGTGTTCACTTATGATTCTAGGCTTAGCTCCCTTGAACCCAGTCACTAACTACATCATTGTTATTGTTATTGTTATTGTTATTGTTATTGTTCTTGTTCTTGTTCAACCCCCACGGGTCACCCACGAGACAGGATGCCGCCCATCGCAGTCTTCCGCCAGCAGCCGGCTCCCGTCCCAGTAGAACTTCGCCGTCTCTTCCGGGTTCCCTCCTTCGCCAATCCTCCTTTTCTCTATCCGCCTCCCCAGCGGGTCGTAGGCGTATTGCCAGCGTTCGGTTTTTTTCCGTTTGTAACGATGGTCTCCGTCAGCCGGTGATTCGCATCCTACCTGAAGTCTCTGAGTACGTGCAACTGAGGCGTAAGCGATTACCCTGCTTCGCCACACTTCGCCACATTATCCCTATTGACAACAGACTGTGATATCCCTTAGAATTTCAGTAGCAGCAGTAAAGCGTCGGAGGCAAAATGAGCAAGGTAAACCACAATTTCAAGGCAGGTGTCTTTACGCACTTGTTTGGAGAACCCGAGAAAGAACTCGAACTGTACAACGCGTTTTCTTCAGTACAGTTTCCACCGGATACACCCGTGGTAGACCTGACGCTCGCCGATGCCCTGTATATGGATAGGGTCAACGATCTTTCCTTTAGCATTGGAGATAAGCTGGTGGTCTTCTTTGAGCATCAATCAACCCCGAACGAGAACATGCCCCTGCGCGATCTCATTTACTGTGGCAGGATCTATGAAAAACTCATTGACAATGCGGTGATGTATTCCGAAAAGCGCGTTCTAATACCGGAACCGGAATTCTACGTCCTGTATAACGGTGTGAAGCCCTTCCCGGAAAAAACCGTCTATCGCCTGTCAGATTCATATAACCGGCGAAACAACAGCGAGACAGCCCTAGACTTAACCGTAACCGTCTATAACGTCAACACAGGACACAATGAAGACATTGTCAGGCGCAGTGAAAGTTTGTACGGATACATTCTTCTTGTCGCCAAAGCGCGGGAATACGAACAGAACGGGTTGGAACGGGCCAAAGCCGTAGAGAGAGCCATAAAAGAATGCATAGAACAGGAGATATTGACAGAATATCTAAGAAATAATGGTTCGGAGGTGTCAAATATGTTGTTACAAGAGTGGAAAATAGAAGACGCCAAAGCCGTATGGCAAAGAGAGGCTGAGGAACGCGGGGAAAAGCGCGGGGAAAAGCGTGGGGAAGAACGATCTGACCGCAAGTGGCAATCGGTGATCCTGCAAAAAGATGCTATTCTTGCCGACAAGGATGCCGTTCTTGCTGACAAGGATGCGATTCTTGCCAACAAGGATGCTGAAATCTCAAAACTGAGAGCACAGTTGGATCAAAAGTAAGGTCAGGATGTTCATCACATTTTCCGCGTGTTCGGGGGATATCATGCGCGCTTACGCAAATACTGGAGAAAGTGCAATAGACGTGATTGCGGGGGGCATGTTCCGCATGGATAGGGACCCTCAGAAAGAGAGGAAATCCTCATGCCTCATGACGCAGTTATCCCCACAATCTGCCTGATCGCCGGCAGTTCCAACATGGGCAAGACCACATTTTTGGAAGCCCTGATTCCTGAGCTCTTACAACGCAAGATTCGTGTCGCCTGCATCAAAAACGACGCCCATGGCTTTGATATGGACACGCCCGGCAAGGACAGCTGGCGTTTTAGCCAGGCCGGAGCTCAAGCTGTGGCGGTGATCTCCCCCCATCACTTTGCCATCATTCAGAAAACACCTGAACGCGCCTCTCTCTCCGAGGCAGCCGCCCACTTTCGCAACGTAGACATGATTTTAGTCGAAGGCTACAAAACCTCCCCTTTCCCCAAAATCGAAATCTTTAGGCAAACTCCCGGCCGTAAGCTCGCGCTTCCCAAAGAAGATCTCTTGGCCCTGATCACAGATGGCGACCCCCCCGAGTCCCACATTGGCCTGCCTATCTTCGCCTTGACTGACTATAGCCGCGTTGCCGACTTCCTGATAGAGCGTTTCATCTCTCATCCCCATAACATATAGACACGTATACAAGCATAGATTCCATTCAAGAATATATATTAAAATGTTAATTTTTGTGTTTTTTGTATATACGTTACTGCTTCAAATTCTCCTTTTCACTTGATAAGCAAAATTGCAATATATTATAATAGGATTATACGTAAGACGCAATACTATAAACGATAAGTTATATTTATGGCATTGTATATTTTGTCTTATTTTCTTCCAGAGTATGGTGAAGTCTGATGAAGGAGTATGTCGTAATGTATAAAAAATTCATCCCATCTCAAGCAAAATCACTCCGAATCATGATTCTGATATCCCTCGCTATCACCCTATGCTGTTTCCCCTGGCTGTTCGGGGGATGCGACCTATCAGCGATTGTACCGGGATCTTCACCGGAGTCATTACCAGAATCAACAACTAAATCACCCCGGACTCTGACAATCAGCGCTGTGGGGGATTGCGTCCTTGGGGCCGATGACCGCTATGTCAGTCAGAAAGGATCCCTGACCTTTTTTGATATGGCCCAAAATAAAGACACCTCCTATTTCCTGGCTGGAGTGAAGGGAATTTTAGGCAAGGATGA
This sequence comes from Peptococcaceae bacterium, assembly GCA_009782825.1. Taxonomy (GTDB): domain Bacteria; phylum Bacillota; class Desulfitobacteriia; order Desulfitobacteriales; family Syntrophobotulaceae; genus WRJI01. The sequence goes on along the minus strand of WRII01000019.1, from coordinate 18,134 downwards.
CATGACCTTTGCCAACTTAGAAAATGTCCTCATATCCTATGCTGATCCCCAAAATCAGGAGCCCAAGCCCGAACAAGGAAACAGAGGTTTTTGGTTCTACGGCTCGCCCCACTATGTCAATATCCTGAAACAAGGCGGCATTGATATTGTCAATATCGCCAACAATCACAGCCACGATTATCAGGATGCAGGCTATACCGAAACAGCGAATATTTTGACACAGGAAGGAATTCCCTTTACAGGGTACGATGATCCGGCCCTGGTGACAAAAAACGGAATTCGGGTGGGAAGCGTAGGATTCAATCTGCTCGGCAAAAATGAGCGCGGCGTTGATATGACACAATTTAAACAAGACGCCGCAGAACAAATTAAACAGCTTAAGTCAAAATCCGACGTCATTGTGGCGCAGATCCATTGGGGTGACGAAGGAAGCAATATGCCTAATGCAACCCAAGTGGATGTCGGACATTTCCTGATTGATGCGGGAGCCGATATTGTGCTTGGGCATCATCCCCATGTGTTGCAGCCGACGGAACTCTACAAAGACAGATACATTGTCTACAGCCTCGGGAATTTTTGCTATGGCGGGATTCAGTGGCCCGGGTATGACACCTCCTTGACGGCAATTTGGCAGATAGAGATCTCCCTCGACAACAAAGAACACCTCACACTGGCCACACCCAAGGTGGTTCCCTGCTCAATAACCGGCGACCCAGCTTTCCAGATCAACGACTACCAGCCCATCCCTCTAACCGACGATCTTCTGGTACAAAACGTACACGCGCGCTTGGCTGTTATGACAACTATAGAGCTGCAGGCGCATATGGGACGCCGGGATTCTCTTGACGTCCAATACGCCTACGCGCCTTTGACAACAAAAAATGCTCAAACTATGGTAGACGCGCAAAAATACATTTCCGGGTTAAAGAAGGATATGCGCTATTTTACAGGCAATAATTTTTTGAAGCGCCCTTTTTATGGATCAGACAAAGTCTATTTGCGCAAAGGCACAGCGGAAAAGCTGAAGAAAGTCGTTAATGATCTGAAAGCACAGAACTTATCTCTCATGATCTGGGACGCCTACCGTCCGCCTGAAGCCCAGTGGAAAATGTGGGAGGTCATGCCGGATCCACTCTATATTGCCGACCCCAATACAGGGTACTCGAAACATTCTTATGGCACCACGGTGGATGTGACGCTGGCGGACGCTCAAGGAAAGGCAGTGAAGATGCCCACAGATTTTGATGATTTTTCACCGGTGGCCAGTCATGATCTCAGCAATATCACAGATGAAGAGGCCAGAAAAAATCTTCAGATACTGCGTCACGTTATGGAAGCTAATGGGTTTAAGATCTATTTTAATGAGTGGTGGCATTATACAGATGCGGATGACGATTCCTATGGGCCTGTGTTGGATGTTATGAAATTGCTGGAACAGCCGTTATGATGTTAGAGGCGTGGATTAATGTGGGTCAGGCCGCCAGCAAAATTTATTTTACTTATCATCCACATAGAGAAATACACCCACTGAAAAAATACTCTCTGTATGGGTGATTTTCATGTATCCATTGTACTTCTCCAGAGATTTTCTGATATTTTTCAAGCCATAGCCATGCCCCTCACCCTCCTTTAGCGAAGCAATTTGCTTTTCTTCCACTCCCGCCTGTACGTCCAAATATTCAATCTCGCCGTTAAAGGAATTATCCATTTTCAGGAAAAGACCGCCTTTGCCGAACTCAATATCCAAGATGATAATTTTCTCATCGGCCTTTGCCACGGCTTCCAAGGCATTATCTAAAAGATTGCCCAGAATAGTCACAACATCGGCCGCTTCAACACTAAGAATAGGCGGAACTGAGATTCTTAAGTCCAGATTAATGCTGTCCTGCCGTGCGTTTCGGAGTTTGTAATTGATAATGCTGTCAAAAGCGATGTTCCCTGTGTCACTGAATATTTCACTTTCTCCTATATCAGTAAGCAAGCTGTTGAGATAATCTGCCGTCGTTTTTCTGTCCGCGGAACACTCTTTTAGAGCAGCCAGATGGTTTTTTACATCATGCCTGAAAGCCTTCATCTTTTCAAGCGACTCCTGCATAAGCTGGCATTGGGATAAGTAATACTCCTTCTCCTGAGAGTACAATGCGGATTTCAGTTTTTCTTCATAAGCTGCTGAAAGACTATCGTATACAAATAAGACTAGAAAATTGCTTCCCAGCCAAAAAATAAAAACCATAGCCCCGGCGATAAGCTGAAGGTTCGCTGCTATAAAAAACAGCGTTAAAAGTGTCGATCCTGGTACAAAAAGAGTAGAAACCCAAAATAAGGGCTTAGAAGTGTTGTTTTTTCTGATCCTTTTAAAGCGATTGAGGATATGCGCTAATAAAAGTGACAATAGACTTCCAAGCATATATGCGGCCGTATACATGGCCAACACATCAGAAAGAACAAGTGACATCAGGAGAGAAGCCGCCATAATTGCTATCATAAACACAACGAAATTAGACAATGCGGCAGCAAGTCTCTTGGGCATGGATGATTCATAGTTTAGGGTAACAATAAAAAGTATCGAAAGCATACCTATCACATAAATCACATATGGCATGGTGATATCACACAGCAGAAACAGCACATGATCGACACTGGTAAAGACAAAATATAAGAGAAGTGAAAACATCAGGAACGGCTGGGGTGTTCGAACTTTCTCGAAAAACACTTCCATGAATTTTGTGATAGCATATATGAAGACAATATCGGACATAAGGCACACTATAACAAAATAAGGACTCACACATCACACCCTCCTTTTTTCCGTTATCGCATAATAGGATTCCCGTACATCTTTTCTCTTGTGCTGGCTGATGGGCAGGATGGCTGCGCCATGGCTCAAAACCAACTCGTTGTATTTTATCGCCGCAATATAATCATAGTTAACAACATAAGAGGCATGGATAAAGATGAAATCAAATCTTTGCAGCTGATCCTGCCAGACCTCTTTCAGCGTTCCATAAAATTCCTCTTTTCTGCCGTCGGCTAAATGCAGAATCACTTTTCTTTTGATGCTTTCCAGGTAGATAATGTCCTTAATCTGCACCTTATAAATGTCGCGCCCTGCTTTGTATGTAAAGTCGCCCGACCAGAGCCTGGCGAGTTTCATATATGTCTTAATAACCTGCTCTACTTTTGCATAATCCAGCGGTTTAAGCAGAAAATGCAGCGGGCGTATATCAAACAAGTGCATGGAGTATTTCATTTCCCATGAAATATAGACAATTGATACCATGTCGTTTTGATAGTGTTCACGGATAAGTCTGCCGGCTTCCACGCCGTTAATGGCGTTTTTGGCAAACTCAATATCCAGGAAAATGAGGTCATAATGCGCCCCGTCTTCCATTTTTGAACACAACTCTTCTCCGGTAAAATAAATATCAATTTCATACCTGATATTGAGCTTGCCAAGTATCTTTACCAAGGCGTTTTCTAAATTAGCGCTGATCCCTTTTTCATCATCACAAATAGCCGCAAATAGTGTCAGATTCCACGCCCCCTGCACGAGTGCTCCAGCGAGCCTTTTTTATTCCAAAGAAAGTTAATAAATCAGGCTCTGTTTTTCCTGACCATCATATATCGCTTTTACCACCATGTCAATGGATTTTCCCAGCAATATCCGGCAATATCTGATATCTGATATCAGATATAACCACTGATCACTGATCACTGACCACTGACCACTTGCGGGCGCAGCCCGCATTAGTTATTACAAAAAACCTGTAAGTTATTACAATATCTCGCAGGACGAGAATGGCCTGCTAAAATAAATCAGAGGAGCAAAAAAAGAAAGCAGGTGGCTATTATGAGGAGGATTGACGCGATGTAAAATGCTATTGGAATGGCAACCGGGGAACTCATTCACCAAAAGGAGGAAAATATGAATAGTCCAAAAGTCCGGCAACTTTTATTGATTTTTTTGATTATCGCTGCGCTATCCGTAGTGGTTTCAGTCATTAGCATGTTCATTGGTTCGTTTGATCAGAGCCTAGTCTTCACTTGCATAGGCACATCATCAGTGTTTATTGTTTTGTTGAGTTTATTTCTTTACTATCGAAAAGATCAAGATAACAAAAAATAACCAACTCGCGCTTTAGCCAAATAATCTCACCCCTTACCCGGCAGCACCACCGTCATAACCGTCCCCTCCTGCCCCTGGCTTTGGCTCTGAAGTCTGACAACCCCGCCATGAGCCGAGACAATATGTTTCACAATAGCCAGCCCCAGCCCAGTGCCCCCCGTTTTTTTCGACCGGGACGGATCCACCCGGTAAAACCGCTCAAAGACCCTGCTCTGGGCTTCCTGAGGAATGCCAATTCCTGTGTCAGAGATAACCCCTTTCACCAGACAGGCATCCTGGGTGATGGCCACCCGCACCTGCCCCTCCGGTTTGTTATAGGCAATCGCATTATCAATCAAATTAAAAAACAGCTCATACATCTGGGACCGGTTCGCGCTGACCTTCCCCTCCCCTTCGAGAACCACCTTCACCCCGTGAGCCGCCGCTTTCTCCGTCAGAGATTCAACAGCTTCAGACGCCACCTCTCTCAGATCCACATCTTCCCACAGTTCCTTCTCCCGCCCCCCCTCCTCATCCAGCCGGGAAAGTTTAAGAATATCCTCCACCAAAGACATCAACCGCGCCGCCTCATCCTTGATCCGGCCATAAAATTGGGCCGTATCCTCAGCGCTCACCATACCGTCGGCCAGCATCTCAGCATTGCCATAAATCGTCGTCAGCGGCGTTTTCAGCTCATGGGACACATTCGCCGAGAAATCCCGCCGCTGTTTTTCCGCCATAGCCCTTTCCGTAACATCCAGAAAGAGAATAATGACGCCATTATCCCACACCGGACTCATCAAGACCTGATACAACCTAGCCCCTTGCTCCAGCGTCATTTCGCTGCGCGTCCCCGAAAGAGCCGTCCGGACATGTTTCAAGAAAACCACATCCCGGAAAATCTCCAAAACATTCTTGCCCGCCACCTCACTTGTCACATCAAAAATCTTCGCCGCACTGGTATTAATAGACAAGACAGCCCCGTTGTGATCCACCAGAATAACACCCTCGCTCATATTCTCCATAATCGCCGTAATGGTGCCCGCCCGCTTTTCCAGATCCTCCTTATGCTTGGCAATACGCTTCTGTTGACGCTCAAGAGCCAGCACAAAAGGCGCAAACTCATCGTAAGGCGCCGACAGCTCTTCCGTCAAATCCACTTTGCTGATAGGCGCCACCAGCCTCCGGGCCAGCCTTTTGGACAACATATACTCCGCCAGCAATATCAACAGCACAACGCCAATCACCCACGGCAGAGACTGGCTGAAGAGCCCCCAAATACTCATATCCGCTATTTCAGGTTCCGTGTATGGCGTCCCCCCCTCCCATATATCCCGCAGCATCACAGCGCGCTCTTGCACCTCGCGTTGAACAACATCCCTAAATTGATAATAGTAGATAAAGCACAGCAAAACCGCTCCCACCAACAGGCTTCCCGCCGTCAACAGGGCCATACTGGCAAAAAAGCGCTTCCTCATCTTCATGAAATCCACCCCCCCTCACACATCCATCTTATATCCCACGCTGCGCACCGTCTTAATCAGCATTCCACTTTCCCCCAGCTTGCGCCGGAGAGACTTGATATGCATATCTACCGTACGGCTTTCTCCATCATAGTCAAACCCCCAGATCTGATCCAGCAGCTTGTCACGGCTCAGCACAATGCCCTCATTGATCATCAAATACCGCAGCAGTTCAAACTCCTTATACGTGAGAGACACCTCCGCATCGTCAACACACACGCTGCGTTTGTCCTCATAGAGAACCACCGCCCCCACCCTCAGCTCAGAAGGATCCCCCTTCTCCGTCCAGACACCGCTACGGCGCAGCACAGCCCTCACACGGGAAATAACCTCCAAAACAGAAAAAGGCTTCGCGATATAATCGTCGGCGCCCAAGTCCAATCCTTTCACCCGGTCCATTTCGGCACTCTTGGCCGACAGCATAATCACCGGCAGCTTGCTGTATATTTCGGATCGTTTCAGGTTCTTCAGGAGAGAAAGACCATCCATACCCGGCAGCATAATATCCAGCAAAATAAGATCAGGAACCGCCTCCCGCAAAGTCCTCTCAAAAAGAGCCGCCTCCCCAAACCCTTGGCTGTCAAACCCCGCTGACCCCAAGGCATAGAGAAGCATCTCACGGATACTGTCATCATCTTCAACCACATAAATACTCGGCACAACTCTCTCCCACTATTAGCTTTAGAGCACCTGTTTATTCTTATGCACACCTGTAATCGAAAAGATCGCCCATTCCGCCAAATTGACAGCATGATCCCCTATCCGCTCGTAATATTTAGCAATCTGCAGCACATCAAAAGCCTGTTCCCCATTTTTGACATTTTCATGAACCAATTCAATCAAATCCTTCTTAATCGTAACATACAATCTATCCACAATATCATCATGATCAATCACCGATTCAGCCAGCTGCAAATCCTTTCTGACAAAAGCATCAATGCTGTTGGTCACCATCTTCATAGTTGTTGCCGCCATCTCCTGAATATGTTCAAGTTTCTTAATGTAGGGCTGGGCGGATAAATACACACACAGTTCCGAAATATCCGCGGCTTGATCGCCAATACGCTCCAAGTCAGTAATCATTTTGAGAGCCGCAGAGATCTGCCTCAAGTCGCTGGCCACCGGCTGCTGATGCAGCAACAGCTTCAGGCACAACGTCTCCACTTCTCGCTCCTTATCATCAATCTCTTCGTCCCCTTCTATAATTTCTTGAGCCGCCTCAGCATCATGAGCCACGAGAGCTTTCGTGGCCTGATCTATAGCATGTTCAACAAGAGCCCCCATCTCCAGCAAGGTATTATTAAGCTGGATTAGCTGTTCATCAAATCGGCTGCGCATCATCCAAACCTCCCTGTGATATAATCTTCCGTTCGCTGATCTTCAGGCATCGCAAACATAGCCTCCGTATCATTATATTCAATAACCTCCCCCAATAGAAAGAAAGCTGTTCTATCGCTGATACGGGTGGCTTGCTGCATATTGTGCGTTACAATAATTATACTATATTTTTCTCGCAGCGTCAGCAAAAGCTCTTCAATTTTGCCCGTTGAAATCGGATCCAGAGCGCTGGTCGGTTCATCCATCAGCAGAACCTCCGGCTCCACAGCCAAAGCCCGGGCAATGCACAGCCTCTGCTGCTGCCCCCCCGACAACCCCAGAGCATCCTTCTTCAGCCTATCCTTGAGCTCATCCCAAATCGCCGCGCTCCGCAGAGATTTCTCCACAATCTTATCCAGTTTCAGCCGGGACTTAATGCCATGGGTACGCGGCCCAAAAGCAATATTATCGTAGACACTCATAGGAAAAGGATTCGGCTTCTGAAACACCATCCCCACACGTTTCCTGAGAAGGTTAATGTCAATCTGTCCGTAAATATCCTCCCCAAACAACCTCACCTCCCCCGTAATTCTGCACCCCGGAATAAGGTCATTCATGCGGTTAAGCGTTTTCAAAAAAGTGGATTTACCACACCCGGAAGGCCCGATAAAGGCCGTTATCTTTCCCTGTTGGATATCCATATTGACACTCTTCAGAGCGTGCAGATCCTGGTAATGGAGATCCAGCCCTTTTATCTCAAAACAATATTTCGAAATCATCCCTTACGCCCTCTCCCGATCCGTTTCGCCAGCATAGCCGACCCTGTATTGATCAGAACCACCAGCACCAACAGTACCACAGCCGTGGCATACCCTTCATTCATATAAAATCCCTCGCTGGTCAGCGCGTACATGTGAACCGACAAAGTCCGCGCCGATTGAGCCGGGCTTGCCGGAATCTGCGCCACAGTTCCCGCCGTATAAATCAGAGCCGCCGTCTCCCCCACAATGCGCCCCACAGCCAGGATAATCCCCGCCAATATGCCAGGCATCGCCGGCGGAATCACAATCCTAAACACCGTCCGCAGCCTTCCCGCACCCAACCCAAAAGCCCCCTCCCGATAGGCGTCAGGCACCGCCTTCAACGCTTCCTCACTGGACCGCATCACCAAGGGCAAAATCATGATGGCCAGCGTAAACGCTCCCGCCAGCACAGAAAATCCCCACCCCAGAAAGGTTACAAAAAACAGCAGGCCAAACAACCCGTAAACAATGGACGGAATCCCCGACAAAGTTTCTGTCGTCGTACGCACAAAGCTCACAAACTTATTGCCGCGCCGAGCATACTCCACAAGATAAATGGCCGAAAAAACCCCAAAGGGCACAGCGATAAGTAAAGCCAGCACAGTCATGAACAGTGTGGAAATCAACGCCGGCATGAGGGAAACATTGTCCGAAGTATAGGTAAACGCAAATAAAGATGGCGTTATATAAGGAATGCCCCTGACCAAAATAAATCCTACCAGAAAGACAAGAATCCCCAGAGTCAGACACGCCGCTGCCCAAGTGGCCACAGCCATACAGGTCTCAGAAAACCTCCGGGTATTTCCCGACATCTGGATATTCCCCGGCATCTGGGGGCTGCCCGGCATCTGGGGGCTGCCCGGCATCTGGGGGCTCCCCGGCATCTGGGGGCTCCCCGGCATCTGGGGGCTCCCCGGCATCTGGGAGCTGCCCGCCATAGGAGCACGGCTTCGGCCTATCCTTCCTAAATTCTTCATCGGTCAGTCCATCCTCCTCTTCAAGGCCGAGAAGCTCAAATTAATCAGCAAAATAAAAACAAACAGCACCACCCCTGTCGCAATAAGAGCCTCCCTGTGCATCTCAGCCGCGTACCCCATCTCTATGACAATATTAGCCGTCAACGTCCGCACCCCTTGAAAAGGCGACCCAGGGATACGAGCCTGATTGCCTGCCACCATGATCACAGCCATAGTTTCCCCAATGGCGCGCCCAATCCCCAGAATGACAGCAGCCAGAATACCCGATTTAGCCGCCGGCAGCAAAATACGGAAAACACTGCGATAATGCCCGGCTCCCAAAGCCAGAGCCCCCTCATAATAGCTTTGAGGAACAGCCCTGAGCGAACTTTCCGCCAAAGTGATAATGGTCGGCAAAATCATAACGCCCAGCAACAGACTGGCCGCCAGGATACTGTTCCCTGCCAAAGGCACAATCACTGCCATGCCAAAAAACCCATAAACCACAGAAGGAATCCCCGCCAGCAAATCAATACCCGGTTTGATCATGGCATACATCTTGGCCGGACACACCCGCGCCAAAAACACAGCCGTCAAAATCCCAATAGGAACACCCACAACAATAGCCCCAGCCGTCACATAGAGGCTTCCCAAAATCATTGGCAAAATCCCAAATACCTGCGGGTCGTCAGCCGGAGACCACTCTTGACCCAACAGGAAGTTGAATATTCCTATTTTTCCTAAAACCGGCAATCCATTGGCAAATAAAAAAACGCATATCAGAGCCACAGCCAAAATGGAAACCAAAGCCGCTGTCATGAAGACCCCTCGCATCACTTTTTCCCGCAGAGCATTCATAGCAGCACCGCATCCCATCTCTTCGTCTCCCCTGTAAAAATGGACTTGACCTGGGCTTGAGTCAGAGAAGTTATGGGGTTTTTCTTATTTACAATAATCGCAATCCCATCCAGAGCTATCTTCGCAGGCTTCAAATCCTCCAATTCACTCTCCTTCAAAGCGCGGCTACTCATGCCAATATCACACGTCCCCTCTATGGCGCTTGTCATACCCGAAGAAGAATCGGTCATCTGAATCTCAATGACCGCAGACGTATTGAGCGCCTGATACGCTTCCTTGAGTTTTTCCATCACCGGCGTTACCGAAGAAGATCCCGCAATCACAATTCTGCCCCCAGGCCTGTCCCCCGTATAAGCAGGCGCGCTGTCATCAAGAGCAATATACCCCTTCCCCACCACGTCCTGCCCTTCGGCTGACAGTATAAAATCAATAAAATCCTTAGTCAATCCTGTAGGATCCCCCTTCGTCGCCACGTAGAAAGAACGGGAAACAGGATAATTCCCCTCTTTAACAGCAGCGGGCGAAGGCATAATTCCGTCAATCTCCAAAGCCTTTACCGTGTCGTTGAGGGATCCCAGTGAGATGTAGCCAATAGAATGAGTATTCCCGTCAATATGTGTCATCATAATACCCGTTTGATTGGCAATGACCGCCTCCTTAGTTGTCCTGTCCTTTTTACCTCCCTCAGGAGTTTTTTCCACAATATCAAAAAGATCAACAAAGGTACTCCGCGTCCCTGATCCATCTTCCCGGGAAACAACACTAACAGGCTTTTGGGCCTCAAAAGGCCCTGCGGCGATACATCCCGTCAAGCCGACTGTCACCGCCAGCACACCCCCCGTCAGCACCCCCAAGGTCAGTCCCCTTATGAACCCAGCCAAAGATCTCGCCATAATCCCTCCGCGTCTTCTTTCAGGGTCTGTTTGAAACCCCTTGTACAGCATTCCGTTACGTAACGGATTTCTGCACTAGTTGGATCATAAAAGCGAAATGTATAATCACAGAGAATTCTATGTAAAGTTTGTGTAAAGATTGATTGCGCCGCCCTGGGGAAGCTCACCTGATCTGCCCTGATCTAACTGTCTAAGGGACTGTAACTCAGCCGTAATCTATACCAGATCCTTCTTCTTCCGCTCCAAAGCCCCTCGCAGCCTCATTACAGCCTGGGCATGAAGCTGAGAAATACGTGATTCCGAAAGCTTCATAATGACAGCAATCTCTTTAAGCGTTAATTCCTCTTGATAATACAGAGCAACTACCATTCTCTCCTTTTCCGAAAGGCGGTCAACGGCCTCACTCAAGGTTCTTATTTTATCCTCTTTTTCAACTTCCCCAAAAGCCTCCTCTGCCTGGGGATCCACCAGCATATTGATCAGGGCCGTGCTATTATCATCTTCCGACACCCCAGAAGCAGGCTCGTCCAACGAGACAAGCGTCATATATTGTCCGTTGAGTAAATTGGTGTAAACATCCTCCTCAGACATATTCAAAAAACGAGCCACGCCCTCAATATTCGCCATCCCCTCCTGGGCCTCCATCTCTTCAAAAGCCTTGCGAACCTGTTTCACTTTTTGCCGGGCCGAATGAGGAACCCAGTCCATAGTGCGCAGTCCGTCAATCATGGCGCCACGAATACGAATACTGGCATACGTCTCAAATTTAACGCCGCGAGACGCCTCAAACCGCTGCATCGCCTCAAGGAGTCCAAAAACCCCATATCCCACCAAATCCTCCTCTGACACATAAGGAGGCAGGGAAATTGCCAGTCGATTGGCAATGATTTTTACCAGCGGCAAATATTTTTCAATTTCCGACTCCGACCAGACAGTCTTTTTCACTGCCGTTTCATACCCATTACTCATCCCCATTGCCTCCTCATTCGGTATGTGATTCTGGTGCAAAAAGTCAATCTTTATTTCTATTGTTTTCTATGTCGAACCCGTTTATTCCTCACCTGGCCGCTCCTCACTCACCTGTTTTTCGGACTCCAGGGATTCAGACCCCTGTTCTTCCTCTGGCTCATCCAAAGGATTATATGTTACCTTGATCCCTCTTTCATCCAGATCATCAAGCATATCCATGGTGGTTTTTATCGTTTCCGTTTCTGATTCTTCCTGTGGCCCGGCTTTATCCCAAACCACGATAACAATACGGCATAACACATACATGACCACAAAAATAACCACAGCTTTACATGTGGAATAAATCAATTCGCTATGATACATTAATCCAAAAAGCATGGACCCATTGGCCAAGACCAAAGCCACCGCCAGAGCCCATCTCTCCATACGCCGACGCGTCTCTGATCGCATCAAATCACCTTTCCGCCCGCTTTCACCGTCTTAATATGCAGGTCAGCCGTCTCAATATCGAAGGTAATCGTCCTGCCGGCATTTCCTCCCACATCCTGAGCTATAATCGGAATTCCGTATTTTTTCAATTCCTTCGTCACCGCCTGAGTGTTGTTCTCGCCGATATGCATAGTCGATGTGCCGCCGCCAAAAGAAAACATCTGCGCCCCACCGGCCATCTTGGCCTTAAGCCGGGACGGCACACCGCCAGATTTCTTGATATCCTCAAGCATCGCTTGCAGACATGTATCCGCATATTTCAGGGGGTTGTTCTCAAGTATATCCCTGGAGCTCGGCAGCATGATATGCGCCATCCCCGCCACCTTGGACATCTGATCATAAACGCACACACCCAAACAAGATCCTAGACCTATCGTCATCAGAGAATCCGGAACTTTACAAATTTTGTAGTCTGCCATACCCACGATCAGTGTGTTCATAACCCAAAAGCTCCTAGCAGTTTCTTTAATGAATCCCCATTGGGAATGAACATAAATATTCCCTCAATAGCGCTAATCCCGGAAAATTCCGTATCAAGAACAAGAATATCCTCCCCAACATCTTCGCTATCCAGAAAAATTCCCTGCAGCATGGCCCCCAACATATCAATACTGAGCGCTGGAACCGAAGATTGCATCTGAACGCCGGAGAAATTTGTCAAAGCCACTAAAAAAGAGCTCACCAGAATGTTTCCTATTTCCTTGATGGCCGAACACGCCATCTCATCATGAAATAAATCCAAGCCCTCTTTTCCGCCCATCAAAGTTTTCACGATAAATTCCCCGCTTTTTGTACTCATCAGGAAAAGGGCTTTGCCCGAAACCTCCCCCTCCACCTTCAGGTAGAGAGCAATTTTGATTTCGCCTCGGTCCCCCCAAGCCTCCATGCTGTCGATAGGAACCACTCGAACATGGGGCACTGTGATGTCAATTTTGAACCCAAGGAGTTGAGACAGAGCCGTTGCAGCGTTGCCGGCTCCAATATTTCCCATTTCGCACAGAGCTCCCACTTGCATTTCGCTGAATTTATCCACTATATCAACCCCCTTCTGCGCAAATCCCGCTGGATATCGAAAACCTTCCTGATGATTTTATCCCGGATTCTTTCGGGGATTTCTTCGAATTCTATGCGAGCTCTATACCTTTTTTGGCTGTCTCCGGTTCTCAGAGTGAACTCGACTTCTTCAACCCGTCTCACAAGGCTCGGGATTTGTACAATTTCAGATTTGACCTTCAGATAGATTAGGATTCTGTCTCCTTCTGTAAGGAGCTGAGGCGTTTGCAAAAGCAGTCCTCCCCCGCTCAAATCCAAAGTCTGAGCCTCTTGCTTATCGCCCGGGTTTTTTTCTTCATCCATCACTTGGTATTGGATGTCCTGAAAATAAGCTAGTCTGACAAACCGCCGACGCTGAATTCGTTTCGCTATTTTAGGCCATGGCACCATAAAAGTCGGCAGAGTCTCCACTTGAAGACTTGAAATCTCTTCTTCGAACCCATAGGGGCCTGCCTCCGTAACAAAAACCACCTCGATTTTTTCACCGGGCCGTACCGGCACAAACCCTTGCGCCATATAAGGCACGCCAAGAATGAGAATACCTTCTTCTGTGTCTTCGATTCTTGTTCTGTAGCATCCGCGGTATTCGCCCTGTTTGATCCACAGCTCCACCGACAGGCCCGCCCGAAGAGTTTTTTTTAAAGTTCTGCCCTCAATATACTTGACGACCGTCACAGGCTTCCCCTCTCTATGGCTCCTTCAATCTGCCTTCTTCAATCTGGCTTCTTCAATATGTCTTCTTCAATCTCTAGTATCGCCATAACTTCCGGAATTCACTCTGTAAACTATGACGCATCTCCTTTAGCCCCTTGCCCCAAAATCCATCCCATAAGCTTTTCGGGTGTTGCCACATCAATATCATCAGGAACATTTTGGCCGTTGGTAAGATAGGTCAGGGGCAAATCCGTCCGGGTTACCAAATCCAGCACAGCTCCCTCACATCGGCTTTCGTCCAATTTAGTCAAGATAAAATGACTTGACAGAGGTCGGAACTTCTCCAGGATGAGAGATTGTTCTTCCGGGTTGGTGGTAGCGCTGACGACCAACAGCGTGAGATCAGGCTGAGCAGCGTTCATCAGGTCTTCCAGTTCCCCCATATGCATAACATGATTGGGGCTGCGACCGGCAGTATCGATCAGGATAATATCCCTATCCTCTTGTTTGGCAATAGACTCTGCCAGCCCTGACGCACTCATAACCACATCTACAGGAATACCGAGAATCTCGCCAAAGGTTCGCAATTGTTCCACGGCGGCCACTCGGTAGGTATCTGCCGCGATAAGCCCAACTTTACGAGACTCTATAATGCTTAACCCTGCGGACAACTTCCCGATTGTCGTGGTTTTTCCCACACCTGTAGGCCCCACCAGCGCTATGACCAAGGGCCTGCCTTCCTGCTTCAGAGCGTTGATATCCAGAGCCTGTGTCCGCGAACATTTGACGAGAATAATATTTTTCAGAACAGTAAAAACCTCACGATCATTCTTCCACTGATCCTCCTTCAACGCAATCTGGACTTCAAACATCATCTCCCGGCACAGAGATTCACTGACCCCCCGGCGGCAAAGATAATTCCGCCACTTTTGCAGGGACTCCGGCACAAAACCCGCTCCCCCGCTTTCCGCGTTCAGATAATGGTGGATTTCGTTGGTCAGAGTCATGATTTCTTTCATGTCATCTTTCATGGCGGCCATCTCTGCCAGAGACTCCCTCTTTATGGAATCAGATGCGTTTACACTCCCTTCAGCTCCTGCACCCGTAACTCCTGTAATCTTTGCCGTGTCCACAGGTCTTACAGCATTTTTGGGGTCACCGACCATCACACGCGCCGCCTCTCCCAAGGCATTTTGCACCCTTGCCTGGGCGATGCTCCGCAGGAGCTTCTCTGTGCCGCCATCAGCAGTCCTCCATGGTGTCTGTGGTTCCTGTGGTTCCTGTACAACATGAGTCTCCGCATGAACGGTATTCAATTTCTCAGCCCCTTTTCCTGACCCTGCCCAGCCGGCTGGCGGACTTATCTCGCCAACTGTATCTCTCTGGCCGACTGTACTTGACCCGGCATCTGTGCTGCTTCTGGCAACTGTACTTGCTCTGGCAGCTGTACTTGCTCCGGCAACTGTACTTGTCTTGGCGCCTGCACTTGCCCCGGCAATTGTACTTGCCCCGGCAATTGTACTTGTCTTGGCATCTGCACTTGCCCCGGTACCCGTACTTGTCTTGGCGCCTATACTTGTCTTGGCGCTTGTACTTGTCTTGGCGCCCGTACTTGTCTTGGCGCCTGTACTTGTCTTGGCGCCTGTACTTGTCTTGGCGCCATCTGCTTTTACTTCGGTCGTCTCTGCCCTGCCGGCTGCACTTTCCTGGTTGGTTATACCTGTTTGACCGGCTATGCCCGTCTGTCCGGGCATACCCAAGGCGCCGGTTCGGTCTGCCATGCCCCCATGGCCGGCAGCACCCCCATGACCCGCTATGTTCGCAAAACCGCCAAACGAATCTGCCTGGCCGGCAGCCTCGTTGACTGCACTCGTCCGTCTGACCACGTCTACCCCCGCTTGCTCAGCCACACCCGTCTGTCCTATCGTATCTGTCTGACCTGTGTCTGATCTATTTCCCGCCCCTGCTTGACTTTCTGTGCCCAGCTCCCCATAACCCGGCATTCCCTGATCATCAAGGGCTGCTGTTATCTCCACCTTAGTCTGCCCAAACAACCCCAGAAACCCACCTTCTTTGAACTGCCGTGTCTGGAGAATAATCGCCTCTTGACCAAGATCCTGCTTGATTTTTGACACGGTCTCCGCAACAGTGTCTCCGACAAAACGTTTAACTCGCATTCTGTTCCAACACCACCATTCCCAACGCTTGAACTTCAATACCCTGAACCAGTTCGTTATAGGACAAAACAGTCAAATGGGGCAAATGCCTCTCTGTCATGCGTTTTAAATTGATGCGCACAAGAGGGGCACATAAAATCACCGGATTGTAGCCATTCATCGCAACTTTTTCAACATCCGCGGCAACTTCCGTGATGAGCCTCTGAGCCACAATCGGATCCAGATTGACAAAGGATCCATATTCTGAAGGCTTAATATTGTCCAGAATCATCTGCTCTATGCGGGGCTCCAATGTCAAAACAGACAACATCCTCTTTTCATCAAGCAGGGGCTGAACAATCTGACGTGCCAGAGCCTGCCTCGCATGTTCCGTCAAGCGATCCAAATCCTTGGTTGCCACCGCGTGATCCGCCAGGCTCTCTAAAATAGCCGGCAAGTTTTTGATCGAAACACGCTCTTTCAAAAGATTGCTCAAAACCTTTTGCACGTTGCCAATCGTCAACAGTTCCGGCACAAGCTCGTCCACAACAGTCGGACTCTGTTCCCGGGCATGGTCGATAAGGACCTTTACATCCTGGCGGCTCAGCAAATCATGAGCCTGGGACTTGATGATCTCTGTCAGATGGGTCGCCAGCACTGTTGGCGCATCCACCACCGTATGGCCCGACATTTCAGCTTGCTCCCTTAAGCTTGCATTTATCCATTTCGCGTCCAAACCAAACGCGGGCTCCTTCGTCGGAATGCCTGGCAGCTCTTCATCTTCAAATCCCCCTGTCATACACAGATACTGCTCAGCGTGGAGTTCCCCTGACGCCAGTTCAGCGCCGCGGATTTTGATCACATATTGATTCGGCTGCAGATTCATGTTATCCCGCACACGGATGATCGGCACCACAAACCCCATCTCGCTGGCAATCTGCCGCCGGATCAAAATAATGCGTTCCAGAAGATCCCCTCCCTGTCCGGTATCTACCAGAGAAATTAAGGCATAGCCAATCTCCAGTTCCATGTTGTCCACAGCCAGAACGCCCATGACATTTTCAGGCTTTTTCGTCTCTTCCACTTCCTGCTCCAGTGCCGCTTCAGTCTCCTGAACCCCTTGATCCACAGACGCTTTGGCCAAGCGGCGGCCAATAAAAATGAAAACGGCGGCCAGGCCAAACATCGGAATAATCGGCATCCCCAACAAACCCAAAGCGATCATCACCCCCGCTGTCACATACATAGCCTTGGGGGCTTGAAAGAACTGGGCAACAATATCCTGCCCCAAATTCGTGTCGTTGGCTGCCCGGGTCACCACCAGGCCTGTGGATGTGGAAATGAGCAGCGCCGGAATCTGAGTCACAAGACCGTCCCCCACAGTCAAAATGGTATAGGTCTGCAAAGCCGTCATCGCGTCCATACCCTTCATCGTCATCCCAATGGCGAGTCCGGCGACAATATTGATGACAACAATAAGAATGCCCGCGATAGCATCCCCTTTGATAAATTTGCTGGCGCCGTCCATAGCTCCGTAAAAATCAGCTTCCCGTTGAATGTTTTTACGCCGTGTCCGGGCTTCTTCATCGGAGATGATGCCGGCGTTCAGATCCGCGTCAATGCTCATCTGTTTGCCAGGCATGGCGTCCAGTGTAAACCGGGCTGTGACTTCGGAAACCCTCTCGGCCCCTTTGGTAATCACCAGGAATTGGACAATGACCAGGATGATGAAGATGATGAAGCCCACCACCGCGTTGCCTTGTATGACAAATTCGCCGAATTTTCTGATGATGTCTCCGGCATTGGCATTGAGTAATATCAGGCGCGTGGTGGAGACGCTGAGGGCCAGCCTGAAGAGGGTAATGACCAGCAGCAGAGAAGGAAACACAGAGAATTCCAACGGTTCTTTGTTAAAAACGGCCAGCATGAGCACGACCACCGCAGCGCTGATGTTGAAGGCGATCAAAAGGTCGATCACCGGCGTTGGCAGCGGGACGACCATCATCACAACTATGCTGACCAGGGCGACTGCAACCAGCAGGTCTGTTTGTTTAAGGAGTCTGTTGAGCACGTGATATGTTCCTTTCGAAGGCAGTTGGATCTAGGTTATAGTGTGTTCCCAGGGCGCATCTCTCATGCGTCTTTGATACGTCCCCATCGTCGTTGTTTATATTTTGATACCCTTAGTAAAGGTGGGATAAAATTTTACAGGAGAAAAGAAGGTGAACAGGAATATGGGCGCACCAATTAATTGTTGTAGCATAATATTCCAAAAACATATGATGCTTCTTGAGCCGGCCACACAGAGCAGGCGAACATTTAACGCGCTCGATTCTACGCGATTGTGCGCTTCTAAGC
>WRII01000018.1 GCA_009782825.1 Peptococcaceae bacterium | reverse complement strand
AAAGTGATTACCCAGGAACCATTCAAGAAAGCTAATGATAGCTACAAATTATTCAAAGTTAAGTGTCCTACTACTATTCCACATAAATTAATTTGTGGTTAGAAAACTGACCGGGAACTAGAGATAATGATTTTTCTTTGATAGGGGTCAACATCCCGGATATTGTAGATATGAAAGAGTATAGTGTCCCCCTTGTCAAGACACAAATTTTAAAAAGTTAAGTGTGTCTGTATAGAGGTACCTGATCAACAACAAGGTCATCCCGCCGTCGCCGCTGTTCTGTGGGTATGTGGGTAACGTTGTACGGTACCTACTCGTCGCAGTTGCTGTGTCAACGTTATCCACATATCCACAGCCGCGCTCGCTTTGGAACCCACGATACTCCGTTTGACTAAACTGCTTGTCCTATCACCTCCCATTCCTCATGCAGAGGACTAAACGTCGATCGATAAACATCGAGCGGGGTATTATACTCTAGGCTCTGGTGAGGCCGTTGTTCGTTGTAAGTAACAACGTAGTCACCGATCCCTATGCGGAGTTCACGCGGTGAGGTGTACTCGTTGATATAGACATATTCTACTTTTAGGCTTCTAAACCACCTCTCAATTCTGACATTATCTACCCATCGCGCCTTCCCATCCATACTCTGCCTGATGCCGTTTTCAGCCAACAAATTGACATACTCTTCACTCGTGAACTGGCTTCCTTGATCTGAATTGATAATCCCCGGTGTCCCATACTGTAAGATGGCTGTTTTCACGGCTTCAATGACTGGAGCTGTTTCCAGCGTATCTGAGAGTGCCCAGCCCACGATATAACGGCTGTGCCAGTCCAGAATTGCTGTCAGATACATGTGTCCTCGCTCCATAGGAATATACGTTATGTCGATGGCCCAAACCTGGTTGGAAAGCCAAATGGGCTTGTTCCTCAGCAAATAGGGAAACTTCTTATGCCCCTTACCGGGCTGGGACAGATTGGGCTTTGGATAAATCACATGTAGCCCCATCTCCTCCATCAATCGCTTTATCAACTTCCGCCCAACAACAAGGTTTTCATCGCGCAGGAGTCTGCGCAGTTTTCGAACACCGGAGCATGGCTGCATAGTGTGCCAGTAGTCAATCCTTTTCTTGATGAATTCCTCTCGTTTGATGGCTTCTGGTGATCGGCCCTTGGGCTTAGCGTAGGCCGTCCAGCGACCGATTCCAAGCAGCTCACACCTCCTTTTTACGCTCAGTCCAAATGACTCTACCTGGTCAAAGAGTCCCCCTCTCCGTTTCTTTGGCGCGGATGGCCTGCAAGAAGTCCCGTTCCATTGTCAGCTGACCTATGGTCTTGAGCATCCGGGTTTCTTTTTCGGCGGCCTCACGTTCTATCCGGCGCTGTTCTCGATCGTTCTTGCTCTCCTCAAAGACCTTGGGGGCTTTTTCCAAGAATTCTCGCTTCCATGTTGCCAGCTGGTTCGGGTTGATCTCATGTTTTGACGCTATTTCGCCCAGTGTTTGCTCTTCTCGCAACACCTCCAGGATTACTTTGACTTTGAATTCGCTTGTGTATTGCCGTCTCTTTTTCATGTTTGTGAACCGCCCTTTCTTCTCACCTCTATTCTATCTGGTTCACACTTAGTTTTTAAATTTTTCTGTCGTGTTTCATGGGGACATTATATTTACCCTCAATAAATTGCAATACAATTTCCATCGCTTCCATCGACATCTTTTCTCCTTTATTTAAGAATTTCCTACATACCTGGCAGCCCCGGCAGCGGCTTGCCCGGCCTGATAAATGATCTGACCAGTTTTGAAAACATGCTGCACAAAACCACTTTTGTCCTGAGTGGTATCAAGTAAATGGGGTTCGATATCAAAGCTGATTCCGCGCCGGAGCCGCCATAGGGAAGATGCTGTTTTAAGCCAGTCGCCTGTAAAACCGTTGAAAATCACTGCCACATCAATATCACTATTGTCGTGAGCGTTATCTTTAGCGTAGGAGCCGAACAACACCACAGCGGCAGGAGAGAATTCGTTTGTGACAGCTTCCACATATTGTTCAACTGTATTTATAATTGTTCCTTTATCCAACATACCAAATCCTCCGTTTCGGTAAGTAGTTCCTGACATTTTTCTTGTGTGAGTATTTGTGAGAGTTGTTCCTTATCTTCGGGATAACGAGCTTCTATGTTCAACGGGTTTAATTCTTCAATTGCATTCTGATGTTC
Source organism: Peptococcaceae bacterium (assembly GCA_009782825.1). GTDB lineage: Bacteria > Bacillota > Desulfitobacteriia > Desulfitobacteriales > Syntrophobotulaceae > WRJI01. The sequence goes on along the minus strand of WRII01000018.1, from coordinate 40,551 downwards.
TTCCGACATTGTACCCATAAGGTTTGCGCGAACCGCAAGCCTTGAAAGGTCGTGGATTCTCGGTGGTATCTCGCCCTCCGCGCAAGCCTGTGAAATTACTGCTTTTAGAGCCTTTTCAATTGTTTGATGACACATGAACCCAACATATAGGTACCTTTCGGTTTGAAACATAGCTTTTGCTGTCTCAAAGTCGTAATCAACTAATTCAAGCCAGTATACAGCATGTTCGTTCATTTCCCCCACCTTTCTACGAAACAAAAACTTGCGAAAACCAAACTCACTGCCAACTATTATACCATAATTGACATTCTTTAAAAAGGGCCAAGGTCGCTTGGTCTCGCTTGGTCTCGCTTGGCCTCGCTTGGTCGCTTGGGGTCGCTTGGGGTCGCTTGGGGTGCTTGGGCTTGGGGTGCGTGGGCATGGTTCACGGCTGGCATGGTTTAGGCCGGCCCGGTTCAGGCAACGTCCCCGGCAGCGGCTTGCCCGGCCGAGTATCCCATGGAAAATGCCGCCTGCAGATTATAGCCGCCGGTCACGCCATCTACATCAACGACCTCTCCTGCCCAATAGAGGCCCTTAATATGTTTGGACGCCATGGTTCGGGGGTCGAGGGAGCAAACATCAACTCCCCCTGCTGTGACAATGCCTGCCTTGAGGCCCAAGGTTCCTGTAACAGTTAGCGGTACTGCCTGCAGCAAAAGCGCAAGTCGCCGGGTTTCTGCGGTACTGATCTGACGGGCCTGCTTGGCGCTGTCAATACCTGAGAGATCCGCTATAACCGGAATCAGACTTTTTGGCAGTAAATCCCCCAATGCGTTCTTAAAGTGTGTAGCGCCCCTTTTCTCCCAGTCTCTGTTGAGACGGGCTATGAGGGCTTCTTGTGTCAACGCGGGCTTGAGATTTATCTTCACTTCCACCCGGGATCCGGCTTTCAGGGCTCTTGCCGCCCCCCGGCTCAAGGTGAGGATAAGAGGTCCAGAGACGCCAAAGTGCGTAAAGAGCATTTCCCCGAATCCTTCCTGTTTCTTAATGCCGTCAATCCACAAAGATACTGTGACATTGCGCAGGGACAAACCTTGGGCCAGCCTGGGCCAGGATTCGGCTGTCTTGAGGGGTACCAGAGCGGGCATAGCTGTGACGACCTCATGCCCTATGGCCCGGGCTATTGCGTAGCCGTCTCCTGTGGATCCCGTGGCGGGGTAGGAAGCGCCTCCTACGGCCATAATGACAGCATCCGCAGGCCAAAAGGTCTGGGAGGTGGAGACGCCAACTACGTGGTTTTGCGGCTCTATAGGGTTCTTGTGAGAGCTGCCGGGCTTGCTCAGCCGGACAGCATTCACATGCTGATGGGTATGGATAACCACGCCCTGTTCCCGGGCAAACCCCATGAGCGCCTGAGTCACGGATTCCGCCTGGTCACTTTCAGGAAAAACACGGCCTCCCCGCTCAACTTTTGTGGGAACGCCGTGTTTTTGAAAGAACCGGCGCAGGGTTTCATTGTCAAACTGGCGCAGGGCTGAATGCAGAAATTTTCCGTTGCCGGGGTAGGCCTCGATGAAGTCGGCAATGTCACCGTCATGGGTTATGTTGCAGCGCCCTTTGCCGGAGAGCAATAGCTTGCGGCCCAGCCGGTTGCCTTTTTCCAGCAGGATAACCTCGGTCTGAGGTGTCTTAAGGGCAGCTGCCTGAGCTGCCTGAGCTGCCTGAGCTGCCTGAACTGCTTGGGCTGCTTGGGCTGCTTGGGCGGTCTGGGCGGCTATCCCTGCGGCCATCAATCCGGCCGCACCTCCGCCGACCACAATAATCCGTTTATCCGACAGTTTATCCAACAGCCATAATCCCCCGCTTTAGTTTTATGTAAATGATTTTTTGCACACTTTCATCTATGCGTTTTTCCGATATTTTTCCGTTCTTGACCGCGTTTTGGAGGCCCGCGTATGCTTCCTCTAAGCTGAGCGGCATCAGAATCATATCCACGCCGGCCTCCACAGCCGCGACAGTGGCGGCGCCGGTGGTGTAACGCTTGGTGATAGCTCCCATGCTCATGGAGTCTGTAATGATGATATTGTCATACTTCAATTCATTGATTAAAATATCTGTGATAATCTTTGAAGATAATGTCGAGGGCCCGGATGAGGAGTCTACATTGATAGCGGACATATGCGAGATGAGCACAAAGTCGGCTTCGGCTTCTATGCCTTTTTGGAAGGGCAGAAATTCGGTTTTTCGCAATTCTTCAAGTGTGCGTGAGCTTCCGGAATATCCGTTATGGGAGTCGGTTTGTGTGCTGCCGTGTCCAGGAAAGTGTTTGAGGACGGCGCTGACGCCATTGCCTTGCAGTCCCTTGACTTCCTGGCCTACCATGTCGGCAACAAGATTGGGATCTGTACCAAAAGAACGATTGCCGATTTCTGTGTTGTTGGGGTTGGTGATGATATCGGCAACGGGGGCAAAGTCCACATTGAAGCCGAAGTCTTTTAGCATTTTGGCGAGCTGCTGTCCCACGGCGTGGGCTTTTGTGCTGTCTCCTGAATCGCCAATGGAACGCATGGGGGTGATCTTCTCATATCCCAGCTGCGGGTTGCCGCTGAGGCGCGCCACTTGGCCTCCTTCTTCGTCTATCCCGATGAACAGGGGGATTTTCGTATATTCTTGGGATTTGGTGATCATGGTCTGGAGTTGATCGCGGGCCCGGATATTTTCGGAAAAATAAATGAGACCTCCCACCGGACGGGTTTGCAAGGCGGCTTTTGTGGTTTCCCCTGCCTGAATGACGGTGCCCACCCCGGTCAGGGATTCCGGTGTCACGAAAAACATCTGATACAGCTTTTCTTCCAGGCTCATGCCGGCCACAAAGTCTTCTGCTTTCTTGCGGGTTTCGAGGTCGAGGGTCGAGGCGGAGGTTTCTATGTTGTCTATGGGGGCCTGGGCGGCCTGGTCTTCGTTGTCTGAGGGTGTTGGGGGTGTTGGGTTTCTATCGGATTGCAGTTCGGAAAAAATAATGAGCCCGCTGATTAAGCACAGACAGGTTATGGATAAGAGTATGGCGAGAAAGATTTCTTTTTTCATGGCAGAGCCTCCTAGTAGGCCACTAGGGCGTGTCTGAACAAAGCGGGTTTTCAGACACGCCCTTAGTACAAAACCCCTTTGAGTTTAGGATCTTCTTTAGCACAATCGACACAGAGACAGGGGTTGAGTTTATGGTAGATTCGACGACTGCAGGAGGTGCAGAAGCGAGCGGTTTGTTCATGGATCAAGATTTTTCCCTGTAAAAAGCGTGAGTCTAATTCTATGGTTTCCATGGTTATGGCTTTGGGGCCACATACCTTTATACATCTTTGGCAGTGTGAACAGCGTGCGGCTTGATAAATAAGGCTCACCACTGTGACGTCAACGGGCACTATGACATTAGCGGACGCTGTGACGTCAACGGGCACTATGACATCAGCGGGCGCTGTGGCATCAACAGGCACTATGACATCAGCGGACGCTGTGGCGTCAACGGGCACTATGACATCTGCGGGGGCTATGACATCAGCGGGCGCTGTGACATCTGCGGGCGCTGTGACATCTGCGGGGGCTGTGACATCAGTGGGCGCTGTGACGTCAGCGGCAGAGGATTCTGCTGCCTCAAGCCTTGCGGCTTGTGCAATTTCATTGTCCTCAGGGGCCTCACATGTGTGTTGGGTTAAGGCGTGTTGGGGGCAGATGCGTACGCAGATCGCGCACGTTGTGCAATGGTCGCTTATTTTCAGTGTCGGAAAGGGAATTTTTTGATCAGGAACTTGGCTGAGCGCTTCCAGCAGCCATGTGCGTGTCAGGGGGATGGTGTGCGGCTCCTCGTCTATCACTGAGGGGAGTATGGAACGGAGCCTTTCTTTGCCAATATCGGTTAGTTTTTTCTTTTCGCGTCTTTCGCCGAGAGAGGGTTTGTGTCTAGATGTTGGGTTTGGAGAGTGTTTGTTATGGGATTGGGAGGATTGGGATGGGGCTTTCTTTGCTGAGGAGGCTTGAGGGGTTTTCTCATCCCAAGGCAGGATGTCAATGGTCATGGAGTTGGGCAATGGCCAGTGACTCAGCAAGTCTTTTAAGGTTTCCACACCAATAGCGCAGGCTTTCACATCTTGACATGCGGCACAGTCTCCGGTTATGATGCGGACTTCTTTTTGTGCTGAGAGGAGCATGAGGGTGCTCCAGGCATCTCGGTCTAACATGCCGATGCAGTTGATTTCATAGCCTTCGGGCTGGGCTGCCGGGCAATTAAGCACCATGGGGTCGGCATCAAAGATGTGTTCTTGGAGTTCGTTTATGGCTCGGTCGACAAAACCGTCGCTGGGGCACACGGCCATACAGACACCGCAGTCTGTGCATTTGGAGGGAGTGACCTCTTTTTTTTCATTGATCGCGCCCTGAGGGCAGAGCTGAATGCATTGCCGGCATGAGGAGGCGAAAGATTTCTTGGTGTTGAGGCATTGGTCAAGACGGAAAATGAATTGCTGATCACGTGCGGACATGGTTAGGCCCCTTTCTATTTGAGGGTTCGCATTTATTATGGGACATCGAACATCGAACCTCAAGCTTCAAGGCTGCGACTTCGCGCGGGGTGAGTGTGCGGTATGCTCCCGGAGACAGATCTTTCAAGCTCAAGGATGCGTAGGCTGTGCGCTCCAGACTGAGTATGTCATACCCTAAATGTTCAAACATACGCCGTACTTGACGGTTACGGCCTTCTTTGAGAGTCATTTCTACCCAGTGTTGGGGAGTGCGGCATCTCGTGTCTGTGTGGAGTTTCCTGAGCTCGGCGGGACGGGTGAGGCCGTCTTCTAATTTTATGCCCTGCTGCAAGGCTTTCAGATCTTTGGGGTCAAGGGCTTGGCGGAGGCGGAGGCGGTAGGTTTTGGGGATGTTGTAGCGGGGATGGGTGAGCTTGAGAGTTAGATTCCCGTCGTTGGTGAGCAGGAGGAGGCCGGAGGTTTCGTAATCGAGACGTCCGACGGGATAGATGCGGCCCATGTCTTTGGGCAGAAGATCCCGGACGGTTTTGCGGCCGTGTTCGTCTTTGACGGTGCTGAGAACGCGAAGGGGTTTGTTCAGGATGATATAGAGGAATGGGGTGGTTTTAAGGGGGATGGGTTTGCCGTCGATTTCCACGCGGTCATGCGGGGTTATTTTGAGTCCCTGTTCTGTAACAACCTGGGAGTTGACTGTGATGCGGCCTTCTGAGACCATTTTTTCTATGTGGCGCCGGGAAGCGATGCCGGCGCCGGCCAGCATTTTTTGTAAGCGCTGGGGAGCGGGCGGGTTAGTTGTATGATTTGATATGTGCTGCCTCACGAATTTTCTCCTGTATAATTTTCTTCGGATTCCATGATGACTCTGTATCCTTCCCGTTCTAAGCCGGAGATAACTTGGCGGCCGTGCTCGAAACCGCCAACTTCACACACGATGTGCAAAATGGCTTCGTCAATGTCGAGATCGGCTTTCAGGCGGTCGTGCTGTACCATGGTAATATTAGCGTTATTTCCGGCTACGATAGAGGCGAACTTCTCCAGGCTGCCGGGGACGTCTCGCATGACGGTCTGGAATTTCATGCTGCGGCCGCGGTTGAGCAGGCCTTTTTCGACGACTCGGTGGATGAAACTTACGTCAATATTGCCGCCGGAAAGTAAACAGACGATTTTCTTGCCGGCGATATCCAGCTTGTTATTGAGAGCGGCAGCCAGGGAAACTGCTCCGGCCGGCTCTACCACTTGTTTTGAGCGCTCCAACAGCATGAGGATGGTGGCGGCGATTTCGCTGTCTGTCACGGTTACCATATCATCGACGTAGGAGGTGATCAGCTTCAGGGTCCGGCTGCCTGGGGTCTTGACCGCGATTCCGTCAGCTATGGTATGCAGCCTTTCGTCGATCATCAGGGTCTTGGCCCGAAAGGAGCGAACGATATTTTGAGCTCCGGCTGCTTGAACGCCAATGATTTTGACCCGGGGGTTGACTTGTTTGACGCAGGCGGCAATGCCGGATAACAGGCCTCCTCCTCCTGTCGGCACAAAGATCATGTCGACTCCCGGCAAATCGCGCAGGATCTCGAGACCGATGGTGGCTTGTCCGGCGATGACATCATCGTCATCAAAGGGATGGATGAAGGTGGCTCCTGTTTCTTCCTGAATGGCCAAAGCTCTGTTGTAAGCGTCGTCATAAATGACTCCATACAGTTCCACAGTGGCGCCGTAGCCTTGGGTGGCTGAGACTTTGGCCATAGGAGCGCTGCGCGGCATCACAATGGTGGCCGCGATGCCTGCGGTTTTGGCGGCAAAGGCGACGCCTTGGGCGTGGTTGCCGGCACTGGAGGCGACCACGGCGGTTACGGGGCCTTGGCCAGGGGGATTTTCGCGGAGTTTCATGATTTTGTTATAGGCGCCGCGTACTTTGAAGGATCCTGTTTTTTGTTGGTTTTCAAATTTTAGGTAGAGATCGGATCCGGTGGTTTGGGAAAATGTTTTCGAGGAACTTAGCGGAACATCATGGACGATATTTTTGAGCCGAGAGGCCGCTGTCTCGATTTCTTTTAAGGGAATAATTGTTTTCCACCTCTTTCTAAACTGGTATGCAAAGAAGCCGTAGGAAGAGCCTTCGGCTTTTTTGATACTGGATCTGCCAATCGGTACGGTTATACATAACTCTATGATAGCAGATTTTACTTATTATAACAATGGCTTTGTTGTAAGGGACTAACTTTCTGTACTCCTGCCCCCATTGACATGCAGGACTTGACCTGTCATATAAGCGGAATCCTCACAGGCTAAAAACACATAAGCCGGAGCCAGTTCAAAAGGCTGGGCTGCCCGTCCCAAAGGGACATTCCGGCCAAACTGAGCCACCTCTTCCGCCGAAAAACTGGCAGGGATGAGGGGTGTCCATGTGGGTCCGGGAGCCACAGCATTGACGCGAATGCCTCGTGACGCCAGCGATAAGGCCAAAGAACGCGTCATGGACACAATCGCCCCTTTCGTGGAGGAGTAGTCGATGAGAGTTTCGTGGCCCTCATAGGCTGTCACGGAGGTGGTATTGATGATGGCAGCTCCCGCGCTCATATGAGGCAGGGCTGCCCGCGCCATATGAAAATAACTCATAATATTGGTCTCAAAGGTTTGGTTCAACTGCTCCGTCGAAATATCCTCAACGCTATTTTGCGGAAACTGCACGCCGGCATTATTCACCAGCACATCCAAACCGGAAAATTCCGCTAAAGCTTGTGCCACAACCTGCCGGGCCGCTTCCTCGCTTCTCAGATCTCCGCGCAGCGCCAAACAGCGGCGGCCCATGTTTTCCACAGCTTTTTGAGTTGTTTCGGCATCCTGCCCCTCTGTTACATAAACAATGACCACATCAGCGCCTTCCTTAGCCATGGCAATAGATACCGCCCGGCCAATGCCGCTATCCCCGCCCGTGACCAGGACCACACGGTCAAGAAGCTTGTTTGCCGCGCAGTAACGGGGGTTATCATACACGGGTTCCGGCATCATAGCCGATTCGCGCCCCGGCTGGCTGGGTTGGTGCTGTGCCGGAAATACCGGCGGAATATCGACAGGATATCTGTAAGTGGAGATAATTTGAGGTTCCATAAAGTAAAAACCCTCCTGCAACTCTGGATTGGGGAACAGTCCCTATCTTGTGTCGCAGGAGAAGGAATTATGCGATATTTGAGTTATCCAAACAGCATTGACACAATCCAAATAGAAGCAATCAACCCGATAAAATCAGCAATCAGCCCCACTTTAAGAGCGTAGCGGTACTTCTTAATTCCCACCGCCCCAAAATAGACTGTCAGCACAAAAAAAGTCGTGTCCGAGCTTCCTTGCATAGTTGACGCCAGACGGCCCACAAAAGAATCCGGCCCAAAAGTATTGATGAGCTGGGTCGAAACCCCCAGAGCCCCGCTCCCGCTCAAGGGCCGCATAACAGCAAGCGGAATCACATTGAGAATCTCCGGGTTCCAGCCCAGCTTGATAAAAAGAGGTGTCAGGGCATCCACCAACAGCTTCAGGGCTCCTGAATCCACAAAGACCTGAATGGCCAGCAGCATACCAATAAGAAAAGGGATGATTTTGATCGCCGTTTTGAATCCATCCTCCGCACCTTCAACGAAGGACTCGTAAATAGGGACCTTGCGCCAATACGCATAAACAGGAATTAAAAAAAGCAGCGCCGGAATAATCCAAACGGTCACCTGTGTTACAACTTGCATCATAACGAATTCCTGCGGCGGAACAGCCAATCCGCCAAAATCGCGCAGAACATAGCGCAAGTCGTGGCAAAGAGGGTTGTTCCAATAATCTCTGTGGGCTGCTGGGATCCTGCCGCGATGCGGATGCCAATGATGGTTGCCGGAACCAGAGTGATGCATGAGGTATTCAGGGCAAGAAAAGTAATCATGCTGCGGCTGGCCGTATCCGGATGAGGATTCTCCTGCTGCAGTTCCTGCATCGCTTTGAGCCCAAAAGGTGTGGCCGCGTTACCCAGACCCAGAATATTGGCGCATAAGTTCATAACAATGGATCCCCAAGCCGGACTGTCCCGTTTCAAATCGGGAAACAGAGGAGAAATCAGCGGTCGAAAAACTTTCGCGATGACAGAAACAATGCCTGCCCGTTCCGCCAAACGCATGAGTCCCATCCATAAGCTGATCACGCCTATAAGCTGGATGCCCGTCTTCACGCCAAGCTCGGCGGCATTGAGAGCGGAAGACGTCACGGCTCCAATATTTCCTGTGAGCGCGGCTACCAAAATCCCAATGCAGAGCATGAAAACCCAAATTGCATTTAACATGAGAACCCCCCCCTGTCACATTTATGACAGAGAGGGGGGAAACATTCATCATGTACACATGTCAGCTGTTATGTGCTGTGTTCACCTCAGGCGCCTTTGTTTTTTTTGCCAAACTTTCCTTCAATTTATCTATCAAATGAGGAACTTCATCGATAATCCGCTCCACCATAAGATTGCCTTCTACCGGCAGCAACCGAACCTGATCCCCGTTGATGACGAGAAATCCAATGGGTTTAACGGATACCCCTGCCCCACTTCCGCCGCCGAAAGGTAAATTTTGGGGATTTTGACCTGTTTGACCTGTTTGGCCGGATTCAGGGGGGGGGTCGCTTTTGCTTCGTTCCAGGGCTTGAAAATCAAACTCACTGCCCCCGGCGGCAAAACCACAATAGACTCTGGAAACCGGAATGATGGTGGCCCCGCCCGGTGTGGCTACCGGATCACCCACCACAGTGTTGACATTGATCATATTTTGAATGCGATCCAGGATAGCTTTCATCAGGCCTTCCATAGGATGTTCCGACACAGTGTTTCCCTCCCTATCTTGATTCCTGTATTGACTTCTGCAGTGACCTCCGAATCCATAGCGCTAATTGAACACTTTTAACAATAATATGGCTCGTTTTCAGCCGAACTATACTTATCATATCCAAATCCAACCCCGTCCATGCAAAATCCGGCTTGACCCTGAGGCCAATATCCTGTCCGGTTACTTTGACACGCCTGTGCAGGTGCGCCATTAAGCTGCCCCACCCCATCCAGAGAGCTCCATGTAACAGAGCCGTCAGCGCGGCATCCCCCGTTCCTCCTCTGATCCTTACGCGCAGCGTCTGTAATTCTGTTTTCCGCGTCAAAGTATGTAACAGAGTCTTAACTTTATATCGCAGCGCCAGCAAAATCCCCAATGAGACAGGTGACCCTTTATTCTCCTTAGAGACCTTTGGGGAAACTTCTGCCTTTGAGGACATTCTGCCGGCAACAATTTCTTGAATAATTTCAAGAAGATCCTGGAGACTGGCAGCTGAAAAAGAAAAAACCACACCTGCCTTTGTGCCCGGAATCTTCGCTCCCGGCCCACGGCATTGGAGACTCACTCGGGTGGCGTCAAGGTCTTTTGGAATATCCCCTTGGCCTCTTTCACCTTGGCCTCTTTCACCGTTTTTAGGGGTTTTGGGGGCGGAGTCAGTGCTTGGATATTTTGACGTCACATGCAAGCGAATTGTCCAGCGTGAAACAAAAGCCAGCCCTCCCCAGAATATAAAGGCGCACAGCAAAGCAAGTCCTTGTATCATACAGCCCTCCCGAGTGCAGTCTTAACTCACTTCCAACTCCTCTGTCATCTGTGCCGTTTCAATCTCGTTTTTGCCCGAAAGGTTCGTTTGGCCCTAACCGAGTATTCCCAGATGGCAACATACTTGTCAATAAAAGAAATCAGCCAAGCCTCACGGCATCTGGGAATACTGAAAGGAAACATATGATTCTCAATAATATCTTTTTCCTTGCCGGAAATATTCCAATACAACAGCGCATTGGCCAAGGCATGCTTAGGATGGTTGCGCGTATGGCGCAATCCTTCCAACAAAACACTGCGGCGGGGCCGTTTGGAAAACTGGTACAGATGAAAATCATGGAGAAGGGCGCCGCGTATAGTCGCTTCAACATGCCAATCCCATCTTTTGGCCATCCGATATGCATAATAAGCGACCTTCAGACAGTGGTCGTAAGCTGATCCATCGTGATGATCAATAGTTTTCATGATTTGGTAAATTGTGTGAGAAAAAATCGGGTGGGCAACAGTGACAAATTCTTCTCCATAATGGTCAATCATGTCTTGAATTTCGTTGAGATCCATTTTCAACACATCACCTCAAAAATGATTAATATTCACCCAGTTTTATTCTTTATCTGTAGCTTCCGGCTCTTCCATCGGCAGCGGCTGGCCATTTACATCAAGATGGTCTATAGCTTCCAAGGCGACAATAATACGGCGGGGATATCCGCCCTGAGGTTTTCTTTCACCGTCACAGGTGATGAGAGTTGTTCGTGTTGCCCCATAGGGTAACATAACATCCTCGGGAACGGAGTCTTCATTGAAGGACTCACTGTAGAAAACCTGAAAATGACCGATGGATCCATCTTCATACGTAAACTCTACAGTGTCTCCCAGTACAAGATCTTTCAATCTGACAAAAGTTCCTTCCACACCGTTGAAGTAGTTGTGGGCTGTTAGAATGGCGTTGCAGTACCATCCGGGTGACGCGTATAGCTCATACCAAGTTACCCCTATTGCCTGACTAGGGACGGGCATGCGCCCTTCCTCATCGACTTCTACCCCGACAATATCGCACTCAACACCAATTTTCTCAATTTTAATTTTGACCGGTTTCTGCATGTCACCCGTGAAACTCCGCTTGTCCAAGACAAGTTCTTCAGGAGGCACACCCTGTTGACTATTAGCTTCTAAGTCTGATTCTTTCTTGCAGCCAAAAACAATAACACTGATCAAAAGAATCAGCGTACAAACTATTATGAACTGAAGTTTTTTCATAAAACCTACCTTTCCCACAGGGCACTCCTGTTTTACATAGTTTTCCATACGCGCTTTCTGGACATGCTTTCAATTATTTCACCTCAACATTTTAATATGCTTCCCAGAATTGTGTGTATCATTATTTTTCAAGACAAAAAGAATATATCATAACTTCCATGGATAATGCAATCATAACATTTTCCCAAATTTTTTTCCAGGGCCGTCTGACAAGAAATATTTAAATGAACAGAGGGCTTAAAGCTGAAACATATCGAATATGTATAGAATTTGAATTGAAATTATAAAGAGGGATGCCTTGGCAGAACATCCCTCTTTATAATTTCTTTATTCTTCAGGTGTTTCCGATTCCGTTTCTGTGTCCACTTCTATGATCATTTTGTTTCCATCTTTATCGACACGTTCTACGGCTTCCAAGTGGAAGACAATGCGGAAGGGGTAGCCGCCCCCGGATTTTCTTTCACCATCACAGGTGATGAGAGTTGTCCGTGTTTGCCCTTCATTTAACATAGTACTTTCAGGGACTGCGTCCTCAGGATATTTCTCTTTAAAGTAAACCTTAAAGTGGCCAACAGATCCATCTTCATATTTGAAGATGACTTCATCTCCTTCCACAAGTTCATGCAATCTGGCAAAGGTTCCTGCCACACCATCATAGTAGTTGTGGCCTGAAAAAATAGCGTTGCAGTCCCATCCAGGTGATGCGTAACTGTCAAACCAAGTCACACCGTCAGCCTCGGGAGGGGTGAGCATATATCCCTTGTCATCCACGCCCACCGGTATGATCTTCACATCTTTGAGATCAATTTTCTCAATAGTCATCGTTAATGGTATTTGCATTTCACCAGTAAAGTTGGGCTTGTCTTTTGTGGCCACATCGGGATGTTCGCCGCTGGCAAAGTCGTCGGAATTCTTAGTTTTACATCCTGCAATGAGAACCACAGTCATTAAAATCATCAGTGTACACACCATAATAAACCGCAGTTTTTTCATGAAATCTTTCTTCGTCACCGCAACGCCTGTGTTTCCTCCAGCTTTCCTGACATGATTTTTCAAGTTTTCTCACCTCAATAATTTATTGTAATCTTTGCGCGTTACTCTTTGCTGGATGAGGCAATTATAATATTTAAATGAGCAGAGGGTTTAAAGCGGAGATATACCATATATTAGGCATACCTAGACTTGAAATGAGCGAAAGGGATACCTTGGCAGAGGGTATCCCACTTTATAGTATTGCTCTATTCTGCAGGTGTTTCTGTGGCCTCATCCTCTGTTGCAATCATTGGTTTTCCATCTTTATCGAGATGTTTTGTGGCTTCCAAGAGGAAGATGATGCGGAAGGGGTAGCCGCCCCCTTCTTTTCTTTCGCCATCACAGGTGATGAGAGTTGTCCGTGTTGGCTCTTCGTTTTTCATAGTATTCTCAGGGACTTCGTCTTCAGGATATCGATTTTTGTCATACACCTTAAAATAAGCGACAGATCCATCTTCATATGTGAAGATGACTTCATCTCCCTTGTCAAGCTCGTTTAGCTTGGCAAAGGTTCCTGCCACACCATCATAGTAGTTGTGGCCTGAAAAAATAGCGTTGAAGTCCCATCCAGGCGATGCGTAATCTTCGAACCAAGTCACACCATCAGCCTCGGGAGGGGTTTTCATATAACCCTTTTCATCCGTGTCCGTGGGTATAACCGCTACATCTTTGAGGCCAATTTTCTCAATGGTCATCGTTTTTGGAATTTGCTGGTCACCATCAAATTGGGGCTTGCCTTGAACCTCCTCCGTAGATGTGTCTTCAGTCGCCGGATTCTCAGTTTTGTTGCATCCTGCAATGAGAACCACAGTCATTAAAACCATCAGCGTACACACCAAAACAAACCGCAGCTTTTTCATAAAACCCTCCTTTGCCACAGAAACGCCTGTGCTCCCCCCAACTTTCCTGACATGATTTTCCAATTTTTCTCACCTCAATATTTTTTTTGTAACACGTGCGGACCTCTTTCTATAGGTCTTTTAATACCCGTTTAGATAGAAACATGTTCAGCCGCCTAAGCGCCACATGTTCTTGAGGTTCGCGCGTTATTATTTTTACTCTATCAAAATATATCATATCCGCGCTATTTTTCGCAATCATTATTTTTTCCCAATTTTTCGCGATTTTATATAATTATTCGCAAGAATATTCGCGAGAAGCCCTGTGAGGCTTGGACAGAGAAGGGTGAGGCTCACCATTGCTTTATTCCGGCATATAGTAAGGTGTGTGTTGTGTTATATCAAAGGCCAATGGGCTGAATATAGTAAAAAAACCCCAGGAGGTGAAATAATTGTATATGACCGAATCTATGCCTGCCAATACATGGTCTTCAACGGGTAACCAGCTCAATGACAGCACGCCTTCCGTGCCTTGGCAGGCAGCTCCGGCGCTGGCTCGGGCTTACGTTGTCACTCAGCAGATGGGCTCTGTTTATAATTTATGTGATGCTCTCAAAGCGGGGACATTGTTTCCAGAGCTCTATCGTCCTTACTCTTAAGAATTGATCCAAGGAGGGGAATCTATGGACACGTTCAGCGAGACTTTCAGCGAGACTTCCCTCGCCTTTGCTCCCCAAAGCGAAGAAGGCCGCTTGCTCCAGCAGATTAATGAAAATCAGTTTGCCGCTGTCGAACTCCAGCTGTACCTCGATACCCACCCTGAAGACTTGGGCGCGATTGCCATGTACAATCAATGTCACGCGGATCTGATCCGTTGTCTCCGGGATTATGAGTCTCGGTGCGGTCCTCTGCTCAGCTATGGATTATCGGCGTCACCCTGTCATGGCTGGGGATGGCTGGATGGCCCCTGGCCTTGGGAGACCAACTTTTCCTGAGCAAAGCCGACGATAAGGGGTGAATTATTAGGAGCGGAGGGACAACATGTGGATTTATGAAAGAAAACTCGAATACCCGCTGCGCGTCAGCGGGCCTGACCCCCGTATGGCATCGTGCATTTTGACGCAGTATGGCGGTCCTCAGGGGGAACTTGGCGCTGCTCTGCGTTATCTGAATATGCGCTACAGCATGCCCACGAGCCGCGCCAAAGGGATACTTACCGATATAGGCAGTGAAGAGCTGGGGCATATGGAGATGATCGCCACCCTCGTCTATAAATTAACGGAAGGTGTGTCGGCCCAAGACATGAAAGCCGCCGGCCTTGATGCCATGTATGCTGACCATCGCCATGCCTTATTCTGGCAAAACGGGGACGGTGTCCCCTGGGTGGCAGCCTATATTTCAGCCACAGGGGATCCGGTGGCTGATCTCACAGAAAATATGGCCGCAGAACAGAAGGCTCGGGCCATTTATGAAAATTTGATCACCCTTACAGACGATCCTTGTGTCAAAGATGGTCTCAGATGGCTGCGGGAACGGGAGGTTGTACATTTCCAGCGTTTTGGCGAGGCTCTTATGTATGTGGAGGATCATCTGACCCAGAAGCAGGTTTATCCGGTGAGCTGAAGTGAGGGCGTGCCCCCACTATCCGAAATGCCCAGATCTTTGATTTTTTTGCCGGAAAAGGAGTTATACACCACCAAGCCAACTCATGTTTTGGCTTGGTGGTGTATTGAAGGACTGTAGAGATGTCTTGGGCTTTTTCGTGCAAGTCCTTTGCAGTCCTATCTCCCTATCTGACATCGCGCCTGACAAAGCCATCCCAGGCCGTGAGCCAGAACACACCCATATAAACGGCTAGGACAATCAACGCAAAAGTTATGGTATGCCCCAGGAACGGAGTGAGTTTCATGGAGATATAATTAAGATTCGTATTGGCAAAAAGCATGTACCGTGCCCAGTCCAGTTGGTTAGTAGCTAAAAAGCTTGTTACTGTACCTCCGACCAAAAACAAGGAGACGCCAAGGCCAATAGAAATAGCGGAGTTTCTGGTAAGGGAGGAAAGTGTAAAGGCCAAGGTTGCCATCATGATCAGCTCAATGCTTCCCAAAAGGTATCTCCAGGCCATAAACAAAAAGCTGGAACCGCTCTGGACCTGCTCTCCGGAAACATAGAGATAAGGGGCGCCGATATCCTGAAATCCAGAGAAGACACCGGAGAAAATCGCACTGGATATATAACAGATAAGCAGCATGGCGAAGGTGACACTGAGCAGGGAGGCGTATTTTGAGACCAGTATTTTCCAACGACTGACCGGATTGATCAGCAAGAATTTAACTGTACCGGAAGAGAATTCAGAGGATACTATACCGCTGGCGATAATGATAATCAGGATGCTGATCGCCGTAATCATATCAATAGAGGATCCGAAAAACATCCAGAAATCCCAATTACCACTCAACATTTCCAATGCGTCTTCTTCGTAACCACATTGATATCATGAATCGCCGCATCATCTGCTCTTGTGTGAACATTGATATCCTTTTCCAGACGATATGTGTCAACCAACACAGAGTTATTAAGTTTTGACAATCTGTCCTGATCACGTTCTGCATACGGTTGCAGCATAATTTCATTGATGCTGCGCTTACTGTTTTCAAGAGTATAGATCAGGTTGTTTTTCCAGTCTCCGTTAACAAGGTCTCTGGCTTCGGGTTTAACATCATGGTCAATCCGGAACTGTATACTCCAACCCTGAGCTTCTTTGACAGGCTGAGGAAGATTTTGATCTTCCTGAACGCGTTCCCCTTTATCTTTGAGATATGTTTTCCAGTCATCTTTTTTTATGGTATCCATGATGGCGTCGAAGTTCGCCTGAGCGGCCAGCCTCTCTTCTTCATCGACCCTGTCAGCCCTCTCGTTAGGGGCAGACTCAGTCAGATTTTCGTCTGTGGATTCAAGTGCAGGAGCCTCTTCTGTATCAGGGAATTTTGCTTTTAATGCATAGGCGTCATCAACTGCAAGGGCGCGCCAGTCAGCATATTGAGAAATCGTATTGTCACGCATAAAAGTGTATTGCTCAACCCTTATTTCCCATCCCACATTCTTATCCTGCTGCTCTGTCTGAATGAGTTTATCGTAATCTGTCGCAACAGGCTCGCCGAGCATGGCATTGATTCCCAGGTTTGTAACAAATAAAAGTAAAAAATAGCCGGCCACCAACGCCACAATAATCGCCAACATAACAACGGTAGATATTTTGGCGAATACCTTTATATTTTCATTGGTAATCAGATTCCACATCTTACGCAATTTGCTCCCCTCCTCCTCCGGTAATTTCGATAAAGACATCTTCCAAGGACCGCTCGACTGGTGCGACGCCCATAAGAGTAATGCCGGCGCCAATCAGCGTACTATTGATCTGGCCCACAATATCATCGTGTTCAACCTCTGCCTCAAAGGTTTGAGGGGTCGTGTTAGATAGTGTCAAGTTCTCGTTGGAGGAGAGAATACCAACAGCTTTGGCAACATCATTGACAGTAAAACGATAGATCTTTTGTTTTCCGGAGGTTTGTTCCATCAGTTCTTTTATCGTTTTTACGCCGATGATGCGCCCGTTGGAGATAATTCCTACCCGGTCACACATCAGTTCCATTTCGGATAACAGATGACTGGAAACAAGGACGGATATCCCCTGCTCGCCGGCCAGCTGTTTCATAAGATCTCTGAGCTCGCGGATTCCTGCCGGGTCAAGCCCGTTTGTGGGCTCATCAAGAATCAACAGTTTCGGCTTATGCAGAAGGGCTTGGGCCAGGCCCAGGCGTTGTTTCATGCCCAGAGAGTATCTTTTCACTTTATCCTTGATTCGATTTTCCAGCCCGACAAGTTTGACAACTTCATCAATTCGATCGTCCGTAACCCCTGTGCGCATCCTTTTGTATTGCCGCAAATTTTGTAATCCGGTCAGATACGTATAGGTTTCCGGATTCTCAACAATACCTCCGGCGTTGGCTATAGCTTTTTCAAATCGCTTTCTGACATTGATATCGCAGATCTCCACATCACCGGCGTCGATGTCTAAAAGCCCCATAATCATTTTTATGGTTGTGGTTTTACCGGCTCCGTTTGGACCCAGAAAACCGAATACTTCACCGGCATAAGTTTCAAAAGAAACTTGGTCAATAATCAGACGTCTTCCCATGGTTTTGGATACCTGATTAACTCTTAAAATCGTTTCTGCCATTGGTTCTGTCACCGCCATTCTTATTCTTATATAAATTATGATCCCAGACCCATATTCGGATTGTCATTGACTTCAGCAACTTTCCAGATTCCGTCTACCTTTTTGAAATACACATTTCTCAAGGTAGTTTCTTGGGTGTATGAGTGTGTTTCTGTATCGATCTCCTGGTCGGCCGGGGGTCTGAAGCTCGTGTCGGTCAGGCTATTCCGAGCTAT
Organism: Peptococcaceae bacterium; assembly: GCA_009782825.1. Classification (GTDB taxonomy): domain Bacteria; phylum Bacillota; class Desulfitobacteriia; order Desulfitobacteriales; family Syntrophobotulaceae; genus WRJI01. The sequence continues at coordinate 22,851 of WRII01000018.1, read as the reverse complement.
GTTATTGTTGTTGGCAGATTCCTCTTCCACATGTGCCGTTCTGAATAATTTCAGATACAGCGGTTTCCCAAGTGTTTTAATATGTGTCCGGACAGTGATGCTGCCTTTTGCCATATTTGTGCCTATTTTCTTTAATCCGGTAACATCAATCTCAAATTTGCACTCGCTCACATAAGCACAAAGGTCTTTATTATTATCGAAAGCGTCTTCAAGACCGAACTGTGCGCTGCTGTACGCTGAGCTGCCACCGGAAATACTGCCGGTCAGATATTTTTCCAGTATCGGTTTGTTGCTTTCGAGCTTTTGAGCAATAGCGTCTGACGGGATTTTTTCGCCGGGCTTATTGACATCTCCGGGTAAGACCATCATGGTTTCGGCTTCCTCGGCATAGGCTGTAAGCATGTCTTTGATGGCTGTTTCTTCTGTGCCGAATGCTTGTCCGTCACAATAAAGATAAATCACCAGACCAGCTAATAAGAGACCTGCAAGCACAATGCCGCGGTTGATTCTACGTAATGGGTTGCGTGGTTTCAAGGGATAACCTCCTATCTCCTATGATTTTATTTTGAGACATGAGACATGGTACATGATGCCGCGAAAAAGGTGTTGTAATTTACTATTTTATCCTCTCTTGTCTGAATGTGTTGCAATTATAGTATATCATCCTCACCAGTTCCCTCTGTTATCATACAATTAAAAGGCGTTGAAGACAAGTTGGGACTGACTTTTTTGTGGGGACTGACTTTTTATGTGTCAGTCCCCTTCTCTATTTTCTATTTCTGTCCTGATTCCTGTTCACAGGTCCCTGACCCCTGACCCCTGATCCCTGACCACTTGCGGGTGTAACCCGCGTTAGTTTTTGTCCGCTGGTTCATAATCGGAACCTTGGCAGCGGTTTTTGAGTTTCAACGCCCTGAGTAATCCGCCAAAGCCGATGAAGGGATAAAGCCAGAATATTTTTTTGAAGCCTTTGATTTTGCACTCTTTGTCTATCTGGGGTCTATCTTTATCCCGTTCAGGACACTCGTTGGGATTTTTTTCACAAGGGCTGCACATGAAACGACATCTGCAAAGACAGCGCTTACGGTTCTTGAAAAAACTGGATTGGTTATTCATTTATTACATTTCCTTCCGTTATTTGATGACTTCATATGAGCTTTTACTCTCACCTGTGGGTAAAGCTTATCTCTAAAACTCATACAAGTTATATTCCATTATATGGTATAAACCTAAAAATGCTCATGTTTTTAGAAGAATAACAAAAATATATTCAAAATTATAGGGGATGACGCGATATAAACCGATACATATAAATTATTTTGTCAGAACGATTTGGCGTGATGGATCCACTCTTCCCGCCAGCACTATCGTGCAGATGAGGTTTGGATTCCCTCTTGAGTTCTGGTAAATTGCGTGAACTGGTGATCTGTTGTCAGCACTTTCTTTTCAGAACCTATAGTGATCTGTGTCCCGGCAAAGGCTGTGCCCGTTACCTTCACACTGCCAAAGCCGAGTTGCTCCATCTTCTGCCGGACGTCCTGGCTTTCACTGTCCAGGGCAAGCAGGTCTTGCTCTGTGCTTTTGACAGTGGCTTTGAGATTGGCCAGCTCTGCTTGTTTTTCATCAGCAAGCCTATTGCGCTCTTGCAGCTGTTCATAGTGGGTGATCACTCTGCTCAGGTTCTTAATATTGTCTGTGCACTGCTTGATTTCTTCGGGGATGCGTGCGGCGCGCTCTGAAATGCTGGGATTGACACCCACTTCAATGATATTGCTGACCAGGGAATTTTGTGAGCCGATGTTGAAAGCTTCGATGGTTTGTCCGGCAGTGACCCGGCTGGCCAGAAGCATGGCTTGGGAGCCAACGAACTTTGCGTTGCCGCCCACGCGGACGATACTCTTCACACAAGAGGTTGTTTCCAGATCCTGTCCTACATCCACATTGGCGTTTTGCAGATATCTGCAGCGCAAATTGCCGTTGCACTTGATTTTTCCACTTGTTTGACTGTTAAACCCTTTGGCAATCGTGACGTCGCCTTCTGCTTCAATGGTGCCGCCATCTACGCTGCCTTTGATGAAGACATTGCCTCCGGCACGGACCAGGAATCCGGCACAGACATCGCCTCCTACGGTCACGTTGCCGACAAAATCGATATTTCCGGTGCTATAGTCCACGTTTTCAGCGATTTCGAAAACGTTCAGCACTGTAACCCGGTTTTGGACAAGGTCAACCTGACCGCTTACTTTTGCCAAAAGATCGAGGCCATTCTCTGACACATACGTGTTTTTTCCGCTGGGCAGAGGCTTGTCTTTGCCGGGCTGAGGATCAATGACGCCCCCCAGAATGTCTGTGCCGGGGGTGCCTGGTGTGGCGGGGGTTTTAGAACATAGGGGCTCGTCTGCGTTGATATTTTGGACAATATCGAGCTGTTTAAAGTCGACTGAGCCGTCGGAATGCACCTTGGGTTTGGCTTCCTTGGTCAAGGAAAAAAGATAAGAGAGTGTGGCATCCTGTCCGTTTTCCGGCGGTGTCGCGGTGGCCACCAGGTCTTCTCTGCCGTAATGGGGTGTTCTGACAAGGGCATTGATGGTTTCTTCTCGGATGCCGTGCACTACCCCGGCTTCTGTGAGGGCGTGCGTGATTATGGGAACGGATATGGGGTTGCCGCCGTTTTTGGGCGCTGTCAGGGTTAAGAAGGCTTTCTGCTTGTCTTGGCTGACAGTGATATCGGCTTGTGCGTCTATCGGATGTTGTGTGGAGGGGTCGCTGTTGTTCATGGGCTCACGTCCTTTTCCTGAATGATTCTGCTGTAGTACAATCATCATTCAGTATAACACGGAAGTGGCATATCAATTCCCGGCACGCGAAAAAAGAGGGTGTTCTACGTGCCGATAAATAATATAGTATTTTTTGCGAGGGATAGGCTTTGCAGCGCCCGGTCCATGATCATTATTTTTGGTAAAAGAATCATGATTCAGAAAAGTGACGCGAAAGAAGCTCCTGTCCGGATCTGTTTCAAAAACAGGCGGCGCGGATCCATTTCGTTCAAGAGCGTGCAACATGGAGGGGATTCCAGTATTCCTTCCTTCCACCAAATGCAATTCTTTTAAAAATTCACCAATCCTGCGATTGCGGTATCGGGTCGCAATCATTCTTAATGCATGGATACTCTCATCTGATATAGACCTGTCAGGTCCGGGAAGGCTTAGAATTTCCATTTTTTCAGGTGTTACTGTTACTGTTATAGGTTCAGGAACTTGATAGTCCTTGTGATGAACTGCATTTGACAGAGCTTCCTCAACGGCAGCATAAGGGAAGTTGTAAATTCGCTCTGCTTCTGCGACATGCGAATGCTTGACCACCTTTTCTTTGATGATGTAGTTCTGAATATACGCCAAAGCATCACGCAACTGCCTGTCCAAAGGTCCGCTGAACGTCTTTTCCATCATGCCGGTTCCTGTTGCATCAGGCTTGTCAACAATCTCAATACGAGCATATCGAAAATAATTGTCTGGACGGTCGTTGAAAAACATGAGCCCGACATTCAATGGTTTTAAATATTCAGATGGGCCCTCCGCAATTTTCATATCAAGGGCTAAAGAGCGTAATGGCATTGACCTTGACGCTTCATACAGTCCGCTTTTCACTTCATGGAGAAAGTTGCTGATGAGGGCGGGGCGTAAATCTTCTATGTCAGCTTTCGCGTTCACTCTGTCATCATAGGGAATACTCTCAGAAAGCGCAAACAATTCCTGTTCTTCTTTTGCGTTAGCCTTGATTGTGCTGGACAAGCGGCGGATATAATAGGCCTTTCCGGCAGGTGCAGAAAGCCTGACAGGGCATTTATACGGACGGGATGATCCGCCTGGTATCCATAGGATAATCAGGTCTTTTCCGTCAAGAACAACATGCTCGGAAACGGGGATGTAGCGAGGTTCAATCAAATTGCAGATATTAAGAAGCTCTTTGCTGATTTTATCAACGGAACTCTTAGTTATTCCTGATATTGGGTATTCAGGAGAGCCGTCACGATCTTTTGCGCCAATAACAATATAACCGCCGCCCCAGTTATCCATATCATTCGCGAAAGCGCAAATTGTGTGCATGACTGGTTCAGGATTCCAGTTGGCTTTGAACTCGATTCGGGCGTTCTCTACAATCCGGCTGTTAATCAGGTCATTAATATTGATTGGTATTGCCACATAAACCCCTCAATTCTAATTATGTTATATTGAAAGCGTAACGTAAATTATAAAAAAAAGCAAGGATCTTAACATGTTTTAACATCCTAAAAGCCGGAATAAGGAATAAGGCGTGATCCTTGTGGTTTCTGTCCCCGTCACACATCCACTGTTCCGTCAAAGACTTTGACACACCCGCCTGTCATGAAGACCGTCTCGTCTGTATAGTGAATGATGAGATTGCCGCCAGGCAGCTGGACTTTGATGTCTGCACCTGTGTCGCAATATCCGTTCAGGACGGCGGCCACAGCCGACGCGCAAGCCCCTGTGCCACAGGCCTGGGATTCGCCCCTGCCCCGCTCCCACACGCGCATTTTCAGATGGTTTCTGCCGACAAGCTCCACAAATTCAGCGTTGACTCTGTCGGGGAACAGGGGATGGTTTTCAAACAGAGGTCCAATCCCGTGCATATCGAAGGTGTCCACATTCTCGCAGAATACCACGGCGTGGGGGTTGCCCATGGACACGCAGGTGACGGCATAGTCCTGACCGGCATGATCGGCAATCGTTACCGGTCTCGCAATCACGTTGTCCCCTGTCAGATTGACGGGGACTTCTTCGGGCCGCAGTTTGGCTTGCCCCATATCGACTTTAACGGAGGAGACCAGGTCGTTTTTTATAGATAGGTAGAGATCCTTGACGCCGCTCAGGGTTTCTATACGCATATGAGGTTTGCGGATCATGTTATTATCATAGAGATATTTGGCGACACAGCGGATAGCGTTGCCGCACATGCCGGCTTCACTGCCGTCATAATTGAACATTCTCATCTTGGCGTCGGCGATATCTGAACGCAAGATCAGCACCATTCCATCGCCACCCACGCCGGTATGCCGGTCGGACAGGAATACAGACAGGGATTCCGGCGAGTCGATGTCCCTGTCAAAGCTGTTGATGTAGATGTAATCGTTGCCACAGCCGTGCATTTTGGTGAAATGAAGTTTCATATGTTTGCGCAAGGTGCACTCAATTGTGGCCTTGGCGTTTGCCACAAAGGCATCTTTGATCTGATAACTGTTGGATAAGAGTGTTTTACCGTATCTGTCAAGATACAGCTCCAGCATGTCTTCTTCGCTAAGACCTTTGGCATTCATATTTAGAATAAAATTACGGCAGACGGCGTTGGCTGCAAAAGCTTTGTCGAAAAATTCTTTCCCGTCTTTTTCGCCGACCAGCCCGCGATGGGGCAGTGATAAAAACTTGTAATGGGTACTCCGGCATTTTTTGATGGAGCTCATGGTGTCGTTATAGCTGGTGACATAACAGGGAATCACCTCTCCCTCCGGCATCAAGACTCCGGAAGATTCATTTGAGATGAGTAATTCCAGCTCAGGGATGAAATAACTGAATGAATCCCGGGTGTGTCCCGGTGTTTCCAGCGCTTCCACTGTAAGCCCGCCAAGGGGAATGCTGTCTCCGTCCTTAACGATGACATCGGCGTGAAAGGCGTCGTCGCTGTACCCGGCATCGAACGTGATGCCAAGATGTTTTGCCGCGATACCCCCAAACTCGCGAAAAACCTTGCGGGGTGTTTCTTTCAGCAGCAAAGCCGCTCCGGCTTCCGAGGCGGCAAGGCGGACTTCCGGCCATTCTTTCCGGAAAAACGGCAGCGCACCCACATGATCATAATGAGCGTGAGTGATAATAATATAGTCCAGAGGTCTGCCGGCAAGGGCATTTTTCACAATTTGTATGGTATCTTTCGCGCAAATGGCCATCCCACAATCAAAGAGAGCCGCGCGTTCCTCACCGATAAGTAGATTTCCGTCGCTTAATCCATGGGCAACGCAATTGATGTACCTGTTCACTTGGACGCCTCCTTATTTCCTTAATCATTCATAATACCAAGCTTCACGTTCTTCATCCGATGAGACAGATATGCTTTGCTGTCCCTCAAACAGCGCCTCCGCGATATAGCGCACGCAATCGTCAACCCGCACAAATGTATGAACATCCTCATCATGAATCATGATATCAAATTTTTTCTCACAGGCCATGATCAGCCTGGCCACATCCAGGGGATTGATCTCCGGATCGTCGTATAAAGACATTTCGGGCCTGATCTCGTCTTCCCTAATATTAAAGATTTGAGATATCAGTGCTGCTGCTTGCTTAAATATCTTTTCGGTGTTGTTCATACTAACGGGCTCTCCTCCCCCGCATAAAACAAACTCAATCGATGCAAAGCCCGGGTGCAGGCAATATACAAGAGTCTGCGGTCGTCTTCACTGGTATAGCGGATGTTATCCACATGGCACACCAGCACAGCATCGAACTCCAGCCCTTTCGCCATACTGAGGGGCATGACAGACACCCCTTCCAAGGCTTCAGCGACGTCTGTACAGATCAAGCGCATGGGGATTCTATGATGTAGATGCTGATAAATCTCCACAGCGTCCCTCTCTGTTTTGCAGAGAACTCCCACAGAGCGATATTGGCTGTCCAGGCAGCTTCTGATTTCCGCAGCCATTTGATCATGGAGCGCGTCACTGTCCAAAGCCTTGTGCACCATAGGCGCCTCACCACTGCGGCTGAAGCTTGTGATCCGCACACCTTCGCCAAGAAACTGGGCGCTGAAGCCAATGATTTCCCGAGTCGAACGAAAACTTTTATCCAGCGTCATCAAGACAGGATTATCCTTGTCTAAGACCCTGGGGATGGTGGTATAGAGCGCTGTATCAGCCTCTTTTTCCATGGATTGGTGAATGTCTCCCAGAATGGTATAACAGGCTTTGGGAAACAGAACCCGCAAAATAGCGTAATGAAGGGGATAATAATCCTGAGCTTCATCCACAACCACCTGCCGGATATCCGCAAAATCACGGCGGCCCGATATGATAAGTTCCAGATAGGCCAGCGCCGCCGCGTCTGCATAAGGTATGCCTGCTTTTGGCCCGGGCTCGTCTGTCAAGTTACAGAGGCCGCATACCGCACCAAGGGTTTCTCGCGTGTAAGCGAGAATCCTATCCATATCTGGCGGCAAAGGCAATCCCTTGGCCAGACGGTAAAAAGCCCTGTCATCCTGAAAAAGCCTTACATACAGAGCCAGGACATCAATTTCAGTATACGCCTTAACGCGCCGGATCATTGCCGTACTCTCCCGGATTGAGACCATACGCGCGAAGGTTTTAGCGTCAAAAGGATGCCGCTTCCCCGCTATCACATAACGCCGCAGGGTCTCCAGACGGTGAGGGCGTCTTTTCCGCACATGATGACAGATGAACATGTGAGCCTTTTTAAGCCGGACCGCCAGCGGAAAGGAGTGTTCCTGCTGCAGAACTTTCGCCTGAATCAGCCGGCGCGGCATCACAAGACGTCCGGCATACTCAGCATCGGCGAAAGGAATCCACCGCCGGGGAATATCGTAGACAAAGCGGTGTAGAATCTCCATAAAGGTTTCCGACATTTTGAACTCCAGGACGCTTTTGACCACAGCTTTCGCGGAGGGATCCCGGGAGGCGATGAGGTGTTCCAGCAAGCTTGTTCTGCTTTGGACACGCCGGTTTATCAGACGTTGAAAAACCTCTTCAAATACCAGCGTTTGCACATTCTTCTCCCCCAACTCGGGCAGCACATTAGAAATATAGCGTTCAAACAGCTTGTTGGGGGAAAGGATGACAATCTGATTGGACGCAAGACCAGACATCGCCTGATACATCAAATAAGCCGCCCTGTGCAGTCCGATGGAAGTTTTGCCGCTTCCCGCCACGCCCTGAACCATGACAAGATCATGTTCCGAATCACGGATGATGATATCCTGATCCTTCTGAATGGTTTCCACAATGGTTTTCATCTGGGGGGCCGCGTTCTGAGACAACAGTTTGCGCAAAAACTCATCCACAATCTGCACATCGGCATCGAAGAAATAGTCTAAGACGCCCTGGTGGATTTCAAACTGGCGCTTGAGGGAAACCTCCCCGGCAATAGTCCCTCCCGGCGCGTCATAGAATGCCTTTCCTGTGCCAAAACGGTAAAAGACGCTGGCGATGGGTGAACGCCAATCGTAAACTACAATTTCCCGAGAGGCGTCATCCCTGAGGGAGAAGCGGCCGATATAGATGGATTCGCATTCCTGGGTATCCTCAAAAGTAAAGTCGATACGGGAAAAATACGGAGTCAGAGCCATACTCCGAAATTGCCGGATTTTCTGCCCTTCTGATTCGTGTTCGGCCACCTGGCCTGATACCAGATAGGCGTACTGGCTCAGCTCTACCAGATCTTCAAAATTATGAGCCGAATACAAACCCGCCACAGCGTGAGCCGTATCGTCAGGCATATCTTCTTTAGCGGCCAGGATTCCCGCCTCTTTTGTTTCCAGCGCTTGCTGAGCCGCGTCCATCTGAAGCCGAACCAGCGTGACAGTGGTGTCCAAGCGCTTTTTTTCCTGTTCGAACTCTTGTAAATACTCCTTCATAGACACCTTTCAATTACTAAAAAGCGTATAAAAAGATTCTGAGAACGTTGGATACAGTATAAGCTTTTTTCACCTTAAAAGGCAAGGGACGATCAGTAGTAGAGAGAATTTTTGAAATGCATGTTTGACTAAATGCTTGTTGAAGAACAAACACCATTAATTAACGAACTTCTTCACACCCATTATCTTATTTGATTGAATCATCCTCGTCAAAAGAAAGAAATCGATGTGTCCTGCTGACAATATCGACACAGATGCGCTCCCCTTCATACCAAATTCTATCGGCAGTAACACCATACTTATCCTGTACTAATTTAATACTGTCCTCTGACATGTTCTCTTGGAATACTGTTTCTTCTGAATGTGTATAGTTCTGCCCATCATTTCCTAAATACTCATAGTATTTGACTTGAAATGTTTCTCCAGAGTTATCATTGCCACTATTCGGATTTGCACATGATACTATAGACAATGAGGCAACCATGAACAGTGATACCACAATATATTTTTTCCACATATTGAATTCCCTCTTTCTTGGAGATTCAATCCCAGCGAGAAGATCTCAGATCTTCTCGCTGGGAAACATTCCTATTCATTTCACTATTCTTTTTGTTTTGCTTGGTATTCTTGAGTTTTGTTCTGATCAGCGACCGCATTTCACCACCTTTGCTGCCTACGCTTTATTCTTTATATTGAGTTGATAAAATTGTTGTCATTATATTCTGAGGAACTTGTTAATGCTCCAGAGGAATTGAACACCCCGAATGAAAAATGATTTCCCCAAACATTTTTTGTTCCATTAACCAGGAGTTCAACCTCTATAACGTCAGGGTAACTCAAAAACGTATCAAGCAAAGAACAGGTGAGGGTAATTCCTTTTGAGGAGCCACTGTCAAAAGGAAATGGCGATGTCTTGCTAATATCGACGCAAATACGATTTCCTTCATACCATACTCTGTTGATCGTGATATCATATCTATCCTTTAGCAGTTTGACACTATCCTCTGACACATTCTCTTTGGATATAGTTTCATGGGTATATGTGTATGCTTGCTCACCATAGTTATAATAGGTGTAATATTTGACCTGAAGCGTTTCTCCAGAGGACACTTTATTATCATATGAAGGTTCTGCAAGTTCTCCGGAAGAACCGAATACACCGAAAGCAAAATGACGTCCACAAACGTTTTTAATTCCATTAAGCAATAGCTCAACCTCTTTAACGTTGGGATAACTCAAAAAAGTCTGGACCACAGAATGGGTTAAGGTAACTGCAGCCAAGCTGTCCGCATCAAAAGAATAAATTGGGGTTGTTGTGTGGCTAATATCGATACAAATCCGTTCTCCTTCATACCATACTCTATTGAGCATGATATCATATTTATCCATTACCAGTTTAATACTATCCTCCGACATATTCTCTTGGGATATTGTTTCTTCAGTATATGTATAACCCTGCTCATCACGTCCAGAATATTCATAGCATTTGACCTGAAATGTTTCTCCAGAAGTCGTTTGGTTATCATTCGAAATAGAGCTGCCGCCAGGCGAATTTGCACATGACACCATAAACGATAATACGACTATGGACAGCAACACCATAATATACTTTCTGTTCTTCCACATATGAATTCCCTCCTTCTCAGAGCCTTAATCTTAGCAGGAAGATCGTAGATCTTCCTGCTAAGAACTATTCCCCAGAAACTCATGAATGAGTTCTTTCGAACCTATTTTATCACTCCTCATCCTTTTAACCTCCTAATTTGGCGTATACTTATTTCTACCACCAAAATACGGACGTATATACCTTTCTGCAAGACATCTGCCGGTTCGGCAAACAGACATGGTCCAAGGGCCGGGGGCGGGGTGACGAAAAAGGAAAAAAATGGCTACTTCAGAATACTATAATAGTTAATAGTTTTTAGCATCGAGCCATTTTTTACCATCCCAAACGAATTGATACTCACGATCCATTTTAAAACTTCCTTTTATCTTAGTATTCTCTACTTCCCAGTCGGAGCTGTTTCTTTTTTTCTCGGTTATTTGCCCTATCATAGACGGATCATTGACATAATAGATAGTCAAGCTAGGCACCCTGCATTCTCTGATCTCAAGGGCAGATCTTAGCGTTTCAAGATCCTTCTCTCTTGTTGATTTATTGGCATATAAATAAATATCAATAAAGATGGTGTGGTCTTGGATGTATTTGACATACTCATCTATTGAAAGATCGGGGCCAACTGCCTCTGGCATCAGTGCAGCGATATATCCTTCAGGAACACGACTGAAGACCTGATTGGGTCCATAGATAGATTCAATCAATTGACTCATATATTCATTGAGTTGCGGACGCAGCAGGTAACAGATGTAATTGTCGGTGATGATCTTGCTTTTTTTGTCCATGTGGACCTGAATAGACTTGCCCTTGAGTTTGTCAGAGGAAACACGTATTTCGTCGTAGGCGCCCCCAATGATCATTGAACCGCTGGCTTGTGTTTCTTTCTGCCCGTAAGACTCTGTTGTCATATTAGAAAAGGTGAATGTCTCCCCATACTTCTTTTCCATGTAAGACATCATGACTTCCTGATTCGAAGGCGTCCATTTCTGATTGATGACTGGAACAAGCTGATACTCTTGGTCCATTGAAAAGTATCCACACAAATTTATATTCTCTTTTTCCCAATAGGACAGTTGCCTTGTTTCTTCAATTTGTCCTATCACAGACAATTCTTTGACATAATAGATATCCAGCACAATCCTGCATCCTCTGGCTTCAAGGGCAGATCTAAGAATCTCAAGGTCATCATCTCTTGTTGTTTCGTCGGCATACAAGTAGATATGACAATAGATTTGGCCTTGAATATTTTTCACATACTCATCTATTGAAAGATTCGGCCCAACCGACTCCGGCATCAACGCAAGAATGTCTTTGTCTTCACTAAGAGTATTCGTGAAGACTTGATTTGGTCCATAGACAGATTCGACCAAACTGCTAATATAGTTATTGAGCTGTGACTGCATCAGAAAACAGATATAGTTGTCGGTAATGACCTGACTCTCTTTGTCCATATGAACCCGGATATACTCGTTTGGCAGGTTGTCAGAGGTAACAAATATTTCGTTGTGGTTTGTTCGCTCTATATCATCTACAAAAGTGAATGTTTCCCCATATTTCTTTTCCATATAAGACATCATGGTTTGCTGGCCTGGGGAATGAGCCTCTTGATTTGAAGGCGCACAGCCATTCATACTAAGCACCCCTATCATTATGATCAGGACCCCCAAGAGAAGGGTCATCCTCCTCTTGGGTTGAATAATGTTTCTCATATGCATACACCCTTAACAATCATTAGTAAAATACCTATAATTCAGTGGAATTCACTTTGACAGAGTACTGGGCGGATCAGAGGGATGAATCCTGTGGATATATCGGGATATATCGGTACTGCTGATTTATCTGGAACAGCGAGAGCTGAGTTAAAAATTGGGGAAACATGAATAAAGGTTGTTTTGGAATAAGAATCTTGCTTATTTCTTTTTCAGAATTTGCCATGTGCCGCCGCTTTGCACAGCGATATATCCATCGTCATACCCGTCGCACTTTGACACCCAATCGTATTGAATCGGTAAGATTTCCCTTCCCTGTTTATCAATAACTCCATACTTGTCGTTTTTGCCAACTATCGTCTCATTGTTTTTAAAATCTTTATAGTAAGTGTATTCGATTGGAATCACGACATTACCGGCTGTATCGGCAAATCCCGATTTTCCGTCTTTACAAATTGGAATAAGCCCTTCGCATATATTGAATCCGTATGAGTCGTATTCTAACGGAATAATAATATCGCCAGCCTTATTAATATAACCATAGACACCATTGTTTTCGACCCGTGCGAGTCCCTCAGTGAAAGCCCCTACAGAATCGTACTCCGGCGGGATAATCATGGCCCCGCTAGTGTTGATAAAACCCCACTTGCCGTTTACCTCAATACTTGTAATTTCCTCGTTGTTGAAATCTCTTGAAAAATCGTACTCTAGCGGCACAACAGTGTTTCCTTTGGCATCAATGAATCCCCATTTTCCATTTCTTTTAACAGCCGCGAATCCTTGAGAAAAATCACGCGCATCTTCATATTCCAGAGATATGGCCTCTTGACCATGGCTATCAATATAGCCATGTTTTCCATCTTTCTCTACGTGAGCAAAGCCGTTTGTGAGATAGCCCACATTATCATACTCTATTGGAAGCACCACATTGCCGTCGGTATCACACACTCCCCATTTTTCATTTAGCATGGCTATGAGCAAACCATCGCCGGAAAAAATACTTAAAGAATCATATATAAATGGAGTGACAATAGCGCCATGTGTGTCGATATATCCCTCCTTTCCGTCTTTTTCCACAAGTGCAACGCCTTCATTAAAGTCCCATACGTAATCATACTCAAGGGGAATGACCACATTGTTGGCAATGTCAATAAACCCCCACTTCTTGTTTTTTAAGACTTTAAGCAGTCCGTCATAGAAGCCGACGTCTATAATGCCGCTGGCATCTGTGTATTCATTAGGCCATACGGTAATGTAGCCACCCACCACGTCATATTCTATAGGGATAACAACGTAGCCGTCAGCGTCAATAATACCTTCCTTTCCATCTTTTTCGACCCATCTCCAATTGTTATGGTCAATGAGATCAAGTCTTTTATCTTTTTCATCAGTGATTTCAACAACAAACTTCCTGTTATTTCTTACAATGTATTTTGAGTCACTCTTCGCCATGTCAATGAGATCAAAATATCCATAACCGCTTCTGTCATAAATCAAGGGAACAACCTCTTTGCCTTTGGTGTCGATGTAACCGAATTTCCCATCTTTTTTGACAAGAGCACGGCCTTTATAGAACGGATAAATGACATCATACTTCAAATCGGATTTTACGGTATTATAAGCTTGTAAGGCTGTATTATTCGTGGGTGTACTATTATACGCGATGATACATGTAATTATACATATTAGTAAAATTAGAGAGAACAGCACAATGAATATTATTTTTCTCTTGTTCATAAGAGATTCTTTCCTCCCTTCTTTTTGTATACGCCATACACCATACACCAGAACCTCCACAGGCAATGCACCAATTACTCCCCAGTGTCTTTAAGCTTTCAGCTTGCCTCTGGTGAGGGGGCCAACCCTACCGTCAACAACGAGGTCATTTTGACTTTGGAAGCTGCATACTGCCGCGTCAGTCGCCGGACCGAAACTTCCGTCTACGGCTAACTGTGGGGTAACGCCTTTTTGGTTGAGATGCCATTGGATCCATTTTACACCATCGCCTTGGCCGCCTTTCTGCAAGACATCTGCCGGTTCGGCAAACGGACATGGTCCAAGGGCCGGGGGCGGGGTGATAAATTCAACTGGCCCGTAATACTCGTAAGCGTGTGGGTCTTGGTAGCTGCCGCCCCCACTGGGCTGCATCCCTAAGTGTAAATGTATCGCGGTAGATCGGCCGGTTGTGCCGGTGTAACCTAGTAATGTGCCTTCTTGTACGTGTTGCCCGGAGCTAACACTTATGCTGTCTAAGTGATAATGCAAAAATTTCTTGCCGAGACTTGGGTAACTTACCCAGACATAGAGGGCATTATATCCGTTTCTGTCGATACCACAGCTTAATATGGTCCCGCTTTCAATGGCATATTGAGGCCATTTTTGCACATTGGTCCCATAGTCAGTCCCGGAATGGCCTGAAGTTTGTCCTGTAAATGGGTCTGCACGCCAGCCAAAGGCGCTGGTAACATACCAATCTGTGCGTCTAAAGATTTTGCTGGCTAATTTCATCAAAGACTACCTCCTCATTTGATTGAATCAATAAAAACTTGAGAGTCGGATGAGGGTTCTGGGATATTGTTTCTTCAGTATACGTATGGTTCTGCTCTTCATTTCCGAAGTACTCATAGTATTTGACCTGAAATGTATCCCCGGAGTTATCATTGTCACTGTTCGGATTTGCACATGACACTATTGATAATGAGACAACCATGATCAGCAACGCCACAATACATTTTCTCCACATATGAATTCCCTCTTTCTTGGAGATCCGATCCCGGCAGGAAGATCTTCCTGCGATCCGATCAATGGTTGATGTGTTGTGGTTGTATGGGGTTAGTCGTTTGGTTGTTTTCATTGTGGGTTCCTTTTCAGTTGTCTTATTTGCTGTAATACATTATTGCCGGTATGCGTCATAGCCATCAAGGAACCCCGAATTTTGTGACTTTCCATTCTGCTTTCCATTCATCGTCGGTATTAATCAAGTCAATGTCGGCATTGATCATGATTGTATCAAGATAGCAAAGATGATCCTCCCGCACATCTCCATATTCTATTAGAGCGCGCACCTCTTCTATTTTTCCCCCATCATTTTCATAGTAACGATGGCTATAGATTTTTATCACAAACACTGTTACATCATCGAAAGACCGTTTCTCAGTCGGGAGGCTGTTCAAGTCATCATCGTTAGGATTGGCCAGGTGCCATTTGACTTTGTCTGTGTCACCTGTAAAATAGGCTTTAAAAAATTGATATACCGTTGGCCGATAGTTGTGCGAAGAATACCTGTAAGAAGAGGAGTTAATGAACTCACCTATATCAAGGCGTTCTTTTTCGCTCAACTGTGGGAAGCCCTGAATAGATTGCTGTCCGTCGGCTCTGGAAGATTCTATCTCTGTGGCACCCCCAGGATTTATGAGAATTCCATTAGCAACTATGCCGGTCAGTATAGCAATAATCAATATAATGGTTGTCAAAGAAGTTCTTTTCAAGTTAAACACTGTTCACTGCCTCCATGCTATCCACTCAAACCGAAACTAGTTACTTTCCATTTTCCGTCAACCATAATCATGTTTGTGCAAAGATAATAGGATGAATCATATCGCGCATCAATTATTTCCATTTCTGAGGAGACTGATTCCAATTCTATTCTTTTGCCATCAATCTTATAGTAGAATCTAAGACCTTTTATCACAAACCAACTCATATCATCTAAAGATCTTTTCTCGGTGGGGAAATAGCCATGGTGATCTTCACTATCGGGAAACAACAGGAAACTCTTTATCCTGTCTGTATCAGCTGAAAAATGGGCTTTACCAAATTGAAATGCTGTTGCTTGATAATCATGCCAGGCAGAGGATGCCAAGAACTTATACAAACGAGCCAATTCTTCATCATTTGCTTCTTCACTCAATTGTCGAAAGTCTTGAGCAATTTCCTGTCTGTTGGCTCCTGTAGCCTCTCGTTCTTTGGCTCCTTGAGAATACATCAGGTTTGCACATATAACTATGCCGGTCAACGTAGCTAAAACCAGCATAATAGTTAACAAAGAAGCTCTTTTTACGTTTGTCATTATTCATCACATCCTTTGTTGTGTGACGGATACAGTGCAAGCCGAACTGGACCCAAAAAAATGCTGCTAATGTTATCGCCCTGCGTTGTGCGGTTTACTCTGGTCGCTATGACTCCAATGCCTCTTAATCCAGGTTCAGCGATTATAATGTCCAGCAAGCATGCACCACACCCACTAACATCCACTGCCCATTTTCCTGCGCAAATATCAAATTCAGAGCGTCCCAATCTATCTTTATCTCTTCTGTAGCTGGGAACTGATAAACAACACGATGTGTTTCTGGGAAAACCTCGTCAATGTTAGATATGAGAAATCCTTTAAACACAAACTCTTCGTCAATACCAATTAGCGGCGCATTGAGATAATCCCGGTTGTAAACAAATATATCAAAATAATCGCCGACACTCAGCTCTACCAACACATCCCAATCATATCCCGAATTCCACCACTCGTACATATCCGTGAGTTTCAATTCTGCAAGCTGGGAAGCTGTGAATATTTGACCAAAACGTCCATAAGCATAAGGCAAAAATCTGACCCCTTTATCCTTATGGACAATAGTAGATAAACTTTGGAAATCCCGGTCTTTAATATACTGCAGGGTTAAGTTGGCTCGGTCAAGAAGCTCCTTCTCATTGAAAGTTCTCATCGGTGTATCATTTGATTCAATATCAGTTGATAGGTTGTCATTCATTGCATTGTTTTCCATTCTGTTCTGGCAACTTGTGCAAGTCATTGCGCTCGTCAGCATAACCAAGGTGACTAAAGTTATCAGTAAATAGACTTTTTTCATACCGTAATACACTTTCTGTTGCTCCATATTAAATAGATTCCTCCTTCAGGAGACTAAATCTTAGCAGGAAGATCCGAGATCTTCCTGCTAAGAACATTCCTTTAAGATCTCATAGTTGCTGGTTCAGGGTATGGGGGAGGGTCACCAGCCAGCCACAGGTACTAATGGTATAATCATCTGATCCTTAACCTTTTGCCGAAATTTATCCATTGTATAGCCGAATTTATCCCCCATATGATCAGGATCGTAGTGCTTGTCCGCTGCTGTCCCCGCTATCCCAAGTTGACAGCCCTCGTTATGAGAAACGATAACACCGCTTTTCAAGGGATCCAAATTATACTTTCTGCATAAATCCGCGAAAAGTATAGCGGCAAGATTGTATGTTGCCCCTATATGAGAAATGATTGCTGGTTTCTTAGCTTCATCATATGTGAATGTTGCCCCACCAATGTATTGCAGATCGGCAGGCTCTGTCATTTCAACGGCAATATGTGTATTATTGCCACTACCGCCACAATGAGAACACCTATAATTATATGGTAATGTCTCATAAATTATTTTAGGTTCTATTATCGCATGGGCGGCTACAGTAGAGCCAGGTTTATTCCAACCAGAAATGGTGTTTTTTGCGAACGGTTGATTAGTACCAATACTATGAAGCATAAGTCCCTGCGGTTGAATTATTGTTGCTGTTTTGTAAGCATCGTTGTTTGTGATATAACGATTGATTGTTTGCATTTCATTTCCTCCTTAATTTTACAACTAGTACTCCGGACACCTCTTGCATTATTCCATTCTTTTTGTGTACACCAGAACCGCTGATGATTTATTACAATCCTATCTATACAGGTCCCTTCTCCCTCTGTTATTTACCGAACTTCTATGGGCGGAACTTGTGGAACGTGTATGGGCTGCGGTTTCCCATCTTTATCAATATGCTCAATGGCGCTCAACTGGAGGACAATGATGTAGGGGAATCCCCCCTCGGGCTTTCTTTGACCCTCACAGGTGATGAGAGTGGTTCGCGTCAGCCCTTCGTTTAACATAATGCTTGCAGGGACTTCGTCCTCGTTATATCGCTCTTTATTGAATACCGTAAAACGACCAACGGATCCATCCTCATAGGTGAATTCGACTTGATCTCCCAACACAAGCTCATTCAGCCTGACAAAGCTTCCTTCAACGTCATTAAAGTAGTTATGGCCTGAGAGAATAGCGTTGCAGTCCCATCCAGGTGATGCGTATTGTTCATACCAAGTAACCCCTTTAGCTTCGGGGGGAGTGAGCATATGCCCCGTGTTTCCATCTATACCTACGGGGATAACCGTCACATCCTTGAGACCAATTCTCTCAATGGACATCGACACTGGTTTTGGCATATCACCATCAAAACTTGCGTTATCATCGGGAGATGGGGCCTCAATTTCCATGGCAACTAACCCCGAGGTCTTGACATATCCTCTTTTTGTCCCTTCCGCTGTTGAATATTGAATAAACGAATAGTCGTCGGTATTAAGCATTGGCGAATCGTCATTGTCATCAAGCATTGGCGGACTCAGCCGTGTCAGAACTGCTCCTTGATTGATTGATCCTACCACGGCATATTTCTCTGTGGGGCCAAAATAGACTGTCAGAAAACCGGTAGGGGTGTATGGCTCTGCGACATAATAGGGCAGCCCGGGGACATCGTCAGCATCCAGGAGTTGCAGGGAGTCGTTGGAGGCATATCCCCTTGCTCTGCCGTTTTTGGTGTTGTATTCAATGTAGGAGGTTGTGCTGTCTGTTTGCAAGAGGGCAACATATTCGTTAGCGCCGACGGCGCCGGCTTGGGATTCGAAGTCCGGGGTGTAATAGACGTTGGTTCCGTTGGAGGCTATGGCGATAGCGAGTCCTCCTTCTCTTCGTATCAGTTCGTTGCTTTGGATGTATCCTCTTTTGATTCCTTCGGAGGTACCGTATTCGATGAAATGCATGTTGTTTTCCGGTGGGGTGAATTCTGTGACGCTGACGTATTCGGAGACAGTCCCGAGGGGTGCGGCTGTCGCGAGATTGTTATGGGCGTAAATGGTTGATTGCGGATAGACGAGGTTGTTGTTGCCTTTGAAGGTCTTTGTCACATCTACTATTTGTATGAGTGGATCAATTTTGACTTGTGAAACAGCGACGTATCCTCGTTTGAGTTTGAGTTTGTCTGTCCAATAGCGGATGAAGTAGAAGTCGTTTTCCCTGTTGATGACTTGTATCTGTCCTTGATTGAAGACGGACCCGATGGGCGCGTATAAGGCTGCGCTGGGGCCTCCGTACACTGTCGCGGCTGTATTCATTATGGCTTTTGCGTAGCTGTATTCGTAGGCATGGGGATTTTCATAGATACTGGCGTTACTTGGCTGCATGCCCAGATGAAGATGTATGCCGCTGGCGCTGCCTGTGTCTCCGGCATAGCCCAGCAATGTGCCTTCTTGGACTTCCTGACCGGGTGTAACGTTTATATCACTCAAATGATAATGCAAGAGCTTTTTACCGAGGCGCGGATAGTTGACCCAAACATAGATGGCGCCGTCTCCGGCTTGTCCGCAGCTGGTTACGACGCCTGGTTCTATGGCATAGAGCTTCCAATTTTGTTTGTTGGTTCCGTAGTCGGTTCCGTTGTGAATTTCAATAGCTTTATTGACTTTGCGATAACCGTAAGGGCTGGTAACGTACCAATCTGTGCGTCTAAAGATTTTGCTGGCTAATTTCATCGTCAGGTGTCTCCTCTCTCTCGTTGAATTTGTCGAGTGAATTGGCGTTGGACTCCTCAAGAGAGTGGGTTTGGGGGGCCTCTAATAATTCGTTTTCGGGGGGCATCTTCCCATACAATCTTTCCAGTTCTTCTCTGTTGGCATCAGTAATGATGATTTTGGTTTGGATATTTTCCAGGCTCATTCGCGCACTCCTCCTTAAGAATATTTGCATTCATGAGTGAATGTGTGTTAAGGGACAACTTGATTAACCAACTTTTTCACATGCACAGCCGCATCGCCTAATACAAGACACGAAATATGTCAGAATATGTCGAAACTATCATGTTGTCCTCTAACTATACAGAATTTAACACGAAAGAAGATCAATGTCAAGCCTATTTTTTCTATTTTCTGAACAAATTATTCCCAATTAATCCTGGAAACCACAGGGAAGATTTTCCGCCGCTGTGGAATAAGGCGTAATAAGGCGCGATTTTAGCGATTCTGTACAATGCCCTAGCTAGGACTCAGATTGGATAAAGGAAAGGGCTGCCGCCCGACCTGCCAGGTATCCGGAGGCCCACGCCCACTGCAAGTTATACCCGCCGCAGTTTCCGTCCACGTCCAGAACTTCGCCGGCGGCGTAGAGACCGGGAACCAACCGGGATTCCAGTGTCTGCGGTATAAATTCATTTAAGTGAATACCTCCTGCTGTGACTTGAGCGTGTTGCCAGGAGGTTGTTGCGCTGATGGGCAGAAGCCAGTTTTTGAGGATATGGGCTATGGCTCGGGTATCTTCCTGAGTGAGTGTGTCCGTGGTGGTTCTGAGATCCAAGCCTATGTGTCGCAGCAGTATCTGTCCCACACGCTTTGGGACGATGCCCACCAGGAAATCCTCCAGCTTTCTCATGGGTGCGTTCTGTACCCGTTCTCCAAGCCAGCGCGTCAACTCCTCTTCTTGCCAACTTTCGAGCAGGTCAAGTCTGAGGTGTGCGATCCCTGGATCTTTATGGCGGTGCGACGCCTGCTGTTGTATGATTTCTTGCCGGTTTTTAGGGGGCCCCTTTTTTGGCCGACTGTCATGGCGCCTCTCCAAGAGTTCTCTCTCCAGCCGGCCCACATGACGCGACACTTGCATAACAGCAATGCCTGATACGCCATATTCTGTGAATTGCACCTCTCCCCTCTCCTGGCCCAGGCACTCCCCCACCGGTGTGAGCAGCTCCACTAGGGCTTTCACGCGGAGGCCTTTGAGAGCACGGAGAGCAGGATCGGCAATTTTGACAGATACCAAGGCCGGAAATGTTGGCTCCAAGGTATGTCCGCACTCGCGCAGCAAGCGGTATCCGTCGCCGCCGCTCCCCATTTGCGGCGCAGCCAGACCTCCGCAGGCGACAATGACACGCTCTGCGGTCAGGTGTTCTCCGGAGGCCAGTGTCAAAGTGAACGTGAGAGGGCCTTCATGGTTCTCATGTGCCGATTGGGTTTTTGGGATCTTGATACCCACAACATGATGGCCGCAGCATTCGCTCACACCGGATTCCTCGGCTTTCCGGCGCAGCACGTCAAGGACAGCCGATGCTTGCTGGCTGTAGGGGTATAGGCGTCCCTCTTCCTCATGCAGGAGAAGGCCCAGGTTCCGGAAGAATTCTATCGTTTTTGTACTATCGAAAATCTGCAGGATTTGTGCCAACACCTCAGGCGCTGTGCTGTGATAAAATTTAAGCTCACACGAAGTATTGCCTAAATTGCAGCGTCCGTTGCCTGTGGCCAGCAATTTTCTGCCGACACGCTGTTGTTTTTCCAGTAAGATTATGTTAATTTTGTTCTCGATTTTGCCCTCAAGCCCTGCTTCGCGCACAGCTTGAGCTACAGAAACAGCGCAGGCCAGCCCGGCCGAACCGCCGCCAATGATGGCAATTTTCATAGTCATCCTATTAGGGTCATCCTATTATGCCTATTCCCACTTCAGTTTTTCATAATACCCGTAATGAGAGGTAAGAACAAGAGAACTTCTGTCAATTGTCTCTTTCAAATTTTCCATTGTCTGCTTGCTGAGGTCCTCATCCATGGAGTATGGGTGGACACTTATTTTTCCTTGGCTGACACGGAAGGCATCGCCCGTGAACACATACTTATCATCAATCAGATAGACCATCGAGCCGGAGGTATGGCCTGGCGCCTTGATAGCTTTGACAGACGTTTCGTCACATACAAGCTCCTGGCCGTCTTGCAGCAGATTGATATCTTCTATCTTAATGCCGCCGGGCACGCTGTTTCCGCCGCCAACACTTCGCTGGACTGTTTCGTTGATCAATCCCAGCTCGTCTTCGGACATATAGATTTGGGCATTGGGAAACAAGGGGAGAGAGCTCACGTGGTCGTAATCGGAATGGGTCAGCAAGATCCATTTGATGGACTGGACGTCAATTCCGGCTTCATTCAATGAAGTTTCAATAGCTGGGGCGTCGGAACCCGCATCGATCATGATATAGCCGCTGTTCGTCTGCACGAAATAGACTGAATTGATCTTGTTCTTAATCGCATATATCTGGGTATCGGGGATGGGACCTGTTTCCGTAGGATTCATGACCAACATGGGATAATAGGTGTAAAGCAGCAGACCGGCCCCCAACACAACAAGAGCAATAATCGCAATCAACAGAACTCGTTTCACGTTTATCTTCATTTAGCTTCTCCATTTGAGCAGTAATCCCCACGGCGCTGGTTTTGGTCTGCGGCCATTTTGATATAGGGAAGGATTTCCGGGGCGCGTTTGATGTACATAATCTTACTCCGACTAATATAAACTATGATTTTATTATAGTCAAACCCGCTGAAAAGTCAATAGCCCTAAGGAACCCAATGATCATGTACCACACCCGCCAGCATCCATTGTCCGTCTTCCTTCTCAAACACCAGTACCAAACCTGCAAAGTCCTGGGGACCTCTATCATCTGTATTGGGGAAAAAATACTCAACTAAGCGCGTCCTCGGAAAGATCCTTCTAAGGTGATTACGGAGCCCACGGCCATCATACGACGCTGTATCAACGAAATCTTTTTTCGGCGCTTGGATAAAGTCTTTGTTGTAAAGATACCTTTCAAAATATCCATCAATGCTTAAATCTTCCGGACTTCCAAAGAATCCGCCCATTTTCTCCGGCCACTCAAACTTGATTCCACTGCAAATAGTATTGTTACAAACGGAATCCTTCCCTGATAGAACCCATAATGTCGCCAGTAATTGGTAATCTCAGAGAAATTCGTACGGATTTTCATATA
>WRII01000017.1 GCA_009782825.1 Peptococcaceae bacterium | reverse complement strand
TGACGTCGCATTGATACGATCATGGAAGGAGCACAAAAAATAGAATTGCCTGCCCCCATGTGCGCGCTGCCCCCCGGTACGCGCTTGCAGGAATATGTCATGCCCTATTACCGGGGCGCCACCCTGCACGACATGGTCCGCGCCGGTTATCGGGCAAAAACCGCGAAAGACCTGCTCTCCATCATGCTGCCGGTACTGGAGGGGCTGTCGCAGATCCATCCCGGTTACCCAAGCTGCGCGACATACTGGCCCCGATCCGTGCAGAGTCTCACTTAATTTTTCTACCCTTAATGCCAGGACGAGGATTCTCTACCACTTGGGTTTCGGCCTCAATCCCTTCGATACAGGCCCATTCATCATTATGATCAATCACCCTGATTCCTTCTTTAAAAACAATGACGCCCGATTCCATAACATAGATTCCAGCCCCTTCCCCCTGGTACACTATGGCCGAAACCGGAACGATGATACCATATTGGGGTTCTTTTCGCACCCAAATCGCCTGAAGCATTCTCTGAGCCCTGGAATCCTCCAAAAAATAGGCAAAGCGAACGACCACACCCTTCGGCGTGTCCGAAACTCTTTCCACATAGGCTTTTTGGTAGCTCTCCCCCACTTTGAACTGAAGAGGATCCCCCTTGGCTATATCTTTGGCCATACTGCCGCCCATAGTGTCCGGCAGCCAAACAAAAGCCCAGCTGGCTTCCTGATTGTTAACCATTTTTCCAGCGACACCATTGACTGAAACAGTGGCGATCGGCCGGGAGCCGCTCATTGGAATAAAATTCCGATTTTCTTCTGTTCCACTTAAAATCTTAGTCATGTCAGGCATGACAACAGTGATTTCAGCAACCAGTTTCTGCAGATCCATACTTTTGAGAGCTCCAGGAGTCACTAACCCTTCCAACCCGTCTTTAGAGGCAAAATAAAGACCGGCCGCCGGGGCGGTGAGTTGCTCCCGGCCAACATCAGCAATTTTTTCACCGCGGCGAAAGCGCGATCCATCAGATTTTCTGTAAACCGGCGTTCCATTTACTGGTGATAACACCAGAGTCTCTGTGTTGGCAATCAATAAAACCACAGGTTCTTCGTGAGTCACCCTCCCCTCAGCCGCTTCACTCAAGGTCAGCGGCCCTGGCAGACCCACAAAAATATAAAAAAGAACCAAGCCCATCACGCTGATGACAGCGAGGACAAGAAGCATCTTTCCCAAAGGCTTTTTGTTCAAAAAGGTTTTGGGGAAAGGGGGTTGGGCTAAACGTATCATGAACCTCCTCTTCTTCTGATAAACCCTGCCATACGTCCCGTTCGGGAATTTTTGCGATAGGAAAAGAACTCTGACCCATGACAGGCTGTGCATAAAGAAGCTGACGCGATATGAGACTCCTCAAGGCCTGCCCGCACCAATTCCAGCCGGTTGGCCTCCTGCA
Organism: Peptococcaceae bacterium; assembly: GCA_009782825.1. Lineage (GTDB taxonomy): Bacteria > Bacillota > Desulfitobacteriia > Desulfitobacteriales > Syntrophobotulaceae > WRJI01. Next base: position 41,498 of record WRII01000017.1, on the reverse strand, counting down.
AATCCAAGGCATATTTTCCGTCAGGCCGGGAATGGGCATAGTGTGAAAATCCTGGGATCCCCTCCCGAAATGCCTCCACAACCGCCTCATCCACCTCATAGCAGCAGGATCCCACACAGGGGCCGATCCCGGCACGGATATCCGGTACCTGGCATCCTTTTCCAATAAGGAATTCGACCATGACACGCGCCATTCCTGCCGCACTCCCTCGCCATCCCGCATGGGCCAGCGCCACCCAATGAGTTTTTGGATCGCAAAAGAACAGAGGAACACAATCGGCAAAAAAAGCCATGAGCCCCACTCTCTCCTGGGTAGCCAAAGCATCGCATCCCGCCACGGCAGAGGCTTTGTCAAGCATACCCGCTTCGCCATGAGCCTCCCCCACTTGAGCAATCCTGACACCATGAACTTGCTCCGAGACAACACATTCCTGAGCAGAAATTGACATCAGCTGCCCAAAGCGGCGGCGATTTTCCAGAACATCCTGGGCGAGATCTCCCACATGCAGTCCCAAGTTAAGAGTATCATAGGGCTTGGCGCTCACACCACCGCCACGGGCAGAAAACGCGGTGGTGACGCCGTATTCTTCCCAGGCCAGACTCAAGTAGGAAATCCTAACTTGGTCTGCTTGAGTGGCCTGCAAGGGTTGGTCCGCTTGGCCATACTGCCAAGACCACCCTTTTCCCGGATCCGGGAAATCCAGTTGAACACTATCCAGTCTCTCCACAGCTAATATCCTCAACTTCCAAACAACAAAATAAAATTCTCCCCCCGCTCCTCTCTTTAATTATGTACCATTTCTATGCAAAATTCAATCATACCGATCCCCATGCCGATCCCCATAACGATACTCATACCGCGAAGGGATATCAACCAATATCACATCGATGCCAATCTTGACCACTTTATCCCAGCTTATAAAAAGATCGCCGCCTCGACCGGAACCCCCGCCACCCCAAAAACTTGGTTTCGGCGCATACATGCTAACCACAAGTCCCCTCACACACCCCTGCTCTAAATCCAATTCCAGATCGAGTACCGGTCCCAGGCGTGACCCATCTCCAATATTAATAATATCCATGGAGCGCAAATCAGAAACATGCATCTGTTTCCCCCCGTTCCTTCTGGAGGTTGCTCTAATGCGGGCTACGCCCGCAAGTGGTCAGTGGTCAGTGGTCAGTGGTTAGTGGTTAGTGATAGTGGTTAGTAATCAGTGGTCTAATAGTAACTTATGGGCGCAAAGTGTCAATAAAAAAACAAGAGAATCCAATACTGACCACTAACCACTGATCACTGACCACTTGCGGGCAACGCCCGCATTAGTATAGTATATGGGGATCCCTCAAGAATTAGGCCATGTTGCTCCATGAAGTTCATAAAAAAGAAACCCCTTGCCGGCATCTTCCAGCTTGGGGCTTCTTTTGAACCTTATGAGTGAACCTTATGAGCTTGTTAATCTTTTTGAGCTTTTTGAGCTTTTGAGGCCAATATTCTCCAATTGAGACTATTTCTTCTCTTTATAGAGAGGTCCAGGGTTGGGGAATACCGTTTTCCCATACGTACCGTTGACCAATAAAGCCGCCGACAGATAGAGACCAAAGACACCCGTCGCTAACAAAAACCATCCGGCAAGGGGTCCGCAGATCTCTTTAGCAATTCCAAGATCATTGAGCGCCACCAGCGGAACGGCGACATCCAGCAAGAGAACTATCCCGAACAGGATCGCGGGAGATTTGAAAAAGGCCGGCGTCCATAGGATAATCGCTATGCCAAGACAAAGCCAGAGCCATCCGTCAATCTTTCCATCCACTGCTCCTTGCCATTGTCCTGTTAACGCAAAATATTTTACGAACATTTCCAAGCCGGAGGCAAGCATAAAGTAAGCTGAAAAGAATAAAAACGTGTTTCCTCCAGGGATCGCCCCTGCCTTCAGATCTAAAAGCGCAACAATCAATTGAATAACAAAACCGCCCAGCAAGATACAGCCGAGGAGAGGAAGAATATCCGGTACTGTAACACCCGTGAGATCTTTGTTAAGCATCGCAAAGAAACAGAAACAGGCCACCGCCAGTCCCACCAATCCAGCAGGAGTTGGATTTGCCCAATTTGTCACTTTGTTTTCCACTAATTAAACACCCTTTCCTTAATTATATTTTTTGTACAGGCCCTTATCTCTTTCATGTACCCCATAAATCCAGGCAAATGAAACTTTTACCAAAGGCAAAGAAAAAACCAGAGCCTCTACACCCACATTGTACCATCTCTGCAGTCAAAAGTACAATAGAATTAGCTATAGAGTTCCTGGATGGTTGATATTAAACCTTTGAATAATCGTCGCAATATTCACACTGTTTCATTTCGAAGCAGTCCCCAAATCATTATGCTGCCATATCTCTCTTCATGCTGCCATATCCCTCTTCCTGTAACATATAACCCCTGCAGCCGTCAGGACGACAGCGATCCCTGTCAATACAGCAAGTGTTCCGTAATTTATGCTGTCAACAGGGAGCTGCGGAATGTGACCGAATGGGGTGGTTTTCGGGAACCAATCGGGGAAGATATCAGGGAAACGTCCGATAAAGACCGCGAAAAAAGTAAATCCATAATATCCCCAAATTATCGGGGTTGCCTTCGGCAGGATACCGATTAGGAAAATCGTCGCACCGATCATGACCCACATCGCGGGAAGATAGACCATATTTGCCTTCAGCAGATAACCCAGCGTAAGATCGCCCGGATCAGGCAAAACAGAAAGAGCCGCCAAATAAATCCCAAGCGCGGTGGCAGCCTGCGCTAATACGCTGACCGCAAAGGCCATTATTACATAATCCGACATGTACTTTACACGGGAGACGACGCGGGACAGAACATGCTCGGCGCGTCCGTCTTTTTCCTCCCCCCGCAGCTTCAGGGCGGCCATTAAGACTGCAATAACTGAGATCAGAGCCATAATAGCGGTGACCATCGAAACAAACATCTGTGCTGTCGTAAAATCAGGGTTGGCGCCGATCATCATAGAATAAAAATCGCTGTTCTCAACAAAATTATCAATATCTCCCAAAATTGAGCCGTAAGACGCGCCAAGAACGAATATAGCTATGATCCATGCCAGCATTATATTCCGCAGCAGCCGGAAGGTCAGCCCAAACGGTGATCGCAGGAAAAACGAAGCCTTCTTACGTCCCGGTCTGGCGTGGATAAAGCCCTGATCCATATCGCGGATCGCGTTCAACGCGTAAGCGACACCCATAACAACAGCCGCTTCAAGCAGCAGGATTACAATTGGCCACCAATGATTTTCTACATAAATCTGAGCTCGCTGAACCAGTCCCATCGGGCTGGCAAGCGATAACGCCTCGCTGTTCATATCTCCGGCAGCGCGCATGATATAGACGACAAATAATGCCGCAAATGACAGTCCTATCGCGCCGCGTGAAGAGGAAGAAAGCTGCGAAAACAGCGCGGCGACCGCGGCGAAAAACACTCCCGAAACGCCTAGCACAACGCCGTACAACATGGAACCGGTAAAATCCATGCTCTCAACGCCCATGACAGCAATCCCAAGACCGGTCAGCAGGGCAAGAGCGGCGTTCACAATGAGTGCTGTGATCATTGTAGCATTCAAATTGGCCAGCCTGCCCGTCGGCAGAGAACGCACGACCTCCGCGCGGCCTCTTTCCTCATCACCGCGCGTGTGGCGAACGACCAGGAAAATATTCATAACAGCAACGGCGATCATCACCCAAAGCAGCATCATATTCGCATACAAGGCGCCGGAGGTATAGTTGTCAATACCGTAGGCAGGCCCTACCATGGCGATCATAGCAGGATTTTCTACCATTTCGATAAGCCCTGCTCTGGCCTCGATACCGAACATATTGCCCAGCGCAGGCGCAAGAGCCACAGAAAACACCCATAAAATGCCAATCCAAACCGTTGATATAATACGTTCTCGCCGGAGGGTCAGCCGGATAAGGGTACCGGTATTTTCAAAATTTCCGCTCATGATTTCTCCCCTCCCTCCATACTGTTGTCCATAGTGTCACCCATGCTATCGCCCATGCTGTTGTCCATGCTGTTGTCCATGCTGTTGTCCATATTGCTGCTAACGTCCGCGTTGTAATGCCGCATGAATAAGTCTTCCAGTGTGGGCGGAGTGCTTTCAAGTTTCTTGACACCGTATTTTCCGATGTAGGAAACCACACCGCCGAGTTCATTCGAATCCACTTGAAAGGAGATCCCACCCAGATGTTCCGTAATATCGTGGACTCCTTTAATTTGGGCAAGATTCTCAACCGGTGATTCCGTTTCGAGAGTCATGGTGATTCTCGTAAGATGACGCATTTCGGCAAGTGTCCCCGTTTCGACGATCACACCTTCGCGAATGATCGCGATTTTATCGCAGAGCTTCTCCACTTCGGACATGATGTGGCTGGACAGGAAAATGCCTTTGCCGTCCTTCTTCAGGTCAAGCACACATTCCTGAAAGACTTTTTCCATCAAGGGATCAAGCCCGCTGGTCGGTTCGTCGAGAATATACAAATCAGCATCGGAGGCAAATGCGGCAACAAGCGCTACCTTTTGCCGGTTGCCCTTAGAATATGTCCGGCATTTTTTTGACGGATCCAGATCAAACAGGGTCAGCAGCTGTTCGCGTCTGGACTTGTCATGTTTCCCTCGCAGCCTGACAAACAAATCAATGACCTCACCGCCGGTCAGATTGGGCCACAGATTCACGTCGCCCGGGACATAGGCGATTCTTTTGTGTATTTCTACCGCATCTTTCCAGGCATCCATCCCAAACACCTTTGCCATGCCTTCTGACGCTTGAAGGATCCCCAACAGGACACGGATCGTCGTTGTCTTTCCTGATCCGTTTGGGCCGATATAGCCAAATACCTCGCCCTCGTTCACCTTTAAGTCAATACTGTTAAGGGCTGTGAATTTGCCGAATCGCTTCGACATCTTAACGGTTTCTAAACTCAGTGCGGCCATTGTAATTCCTCCTAAACTTAAAAAATTTTAAAATATATGCTAAGGGACTGTAACTAAAAGGCAGAGAACCGGCAACCTGTGACGTCCAGCGACGTCTGGTTGACCGGCTTCCCCACCCTTAAAGCCAAAAACTCGATACGACTCACGCCGCCGACCGGGATATTTCCCCTATGTGATTGCGTTCAGCCTTTGTGGAAATACTGTTTCATCAGATCGAGAAGTTCATGTGATACATGAGACTCCTTTATAAATGTATTATAGCTACTTATAACACTCTTAGACCACCTTAGTCAAGGATTTGTTTTATAAGGGAACACAGTTTTATAAGGGAACACTTGACAAAGTGCATGGCCCACAGTACAATATATATGACTATATTAGATATTAGGTCATATAGGTGAGGTGAGCCCTGTGCCACGATTTAGTGAAACCGAAAAAGAAATTATCAGAGAAAGATTATTTACACAGGGTGAACGGTTGTTTACCGCTCTTGGCATCAGGAAGGTTTCCATTGACGAATTAGCACAGGCAGCGGGTATAGCCAAGGGGTCTTTCTACTCCTTTTATTCCAGCAAAGAACATCTCTTTATCGAGATTATTTTTTCCTTACAGAAAATGATGTGGTCTGAACTGGAGGATTTTTTACGGGAAAACCATAATTTACCTCCAAGAGAATTGGTGAAGCAAACCTGTTTCTGGATGATGGAACAGATTGACCGCTATCCGCTCATCATGAAGATAGACTCAGAAACAACAGATTATTTAATCCGCAAGCTGCCAAAAGAGATCATAGAAGCACATACCCGCGACGACGAAGCCGCTTTATTAAAACTCACGGAATACGGAGTTAATTTTATATGTGGTATTCCAATGACAGCTAAGATTTTCCAGGTATTAAGTTTGAGTTTCCTGAACGTGATGCAAGAAGATAAAGCCGCTCGAATATCAATCATGAATATAATCCTTGACGGCGTCTTGAAAGAAATCGTAGGTGAAACACATGATTAGCGTACAGGATGTTTATTTGAAATACCCCGCCGCGAAAGACGATACCATACAGGGTATCAGCTTTACTGTGGAGCAAGGCGAGATCTTCGGCTTTCTCGGCCCCTCCGGCGCGGGGAAAAGCACCTTGCAGAAAATATTGACGGGCGTCCTGCGGCAGTATCGCGGCAGTGTGCGTGTTTTGGATGTAGAGATCAACACCAGAAAAAGCAGCTTCTATGAAAATATTGGCGTGGATTTTGAGTTTCCCAATTTTTATGGCAAGTTTACCGCGCTCGAAAATCTGAGGGGTTTTGCTTCCCTTTACTCCGCAAAGATAGCCGACATTATGCTTTTGTTGGAAAAAGTCGGGCTTCATCATGACGCGGACAAAAAGGTCGGCAAGTACTCAAAAGGAATGAAAATGCGGCTTGGCTTTGTGCGCTGTCTGATGCACAACCCCAAACTGCTCTTTTTGGACGAGCCGACAAGCGGGCTTGATCCCGCGAACGCCAGAGTACTCAAGGATATGATTCTGGAAGAGAAAACGAGGGGCAAGACCATTATTCTGACCACCCACAATATGCACGACGCGGAAGAATTGTGTGACCGCGTGGCGTTTATTGTTGACGGGAAAATTCAAGCGATAGATACTCCCCACGCATTACGCCAGAGTGGCGATGACACGACGGTGGAGTACAGCTTTGCCAAGAACAGACAGGAATCAAAAAACATCTGCCTGCTGTCCGAACTTGGCGCTTCGGAGGACTTCCGCACCGTACTGGACGCCGGGACACTCACACGCATACACTCAAAGGAGCAAACGCTGGAGGATGTTTTTATCGCGCTGACGGGAAGGAGCTTGCAATGAGGTTTTTTTCTGCGCTCAAAGGCGATATACGCTATCACATTAAATACGGCTTTTATTTTCTCTACATGTTCATCAGTGCGTTGTATATCATAGGGCTGTTCATGTGCCCTTATGAATACAAAGGGTTTGCCGCTTCTATCATCATCCTGACTGACCCGGCTATGCTTGGGTCGTTCTTTATCGGAGGGATATGGCTCCTTGAAAGGCAGGAGGGACTTCATCGGTTTTGGGGAATTTCTCCGCTTAAGCCGTTAGAGTATGTCTTATCAAAAGCCGTGTCGCTGGCATTTATCTCAGCGCTGTCCGCCGTTCTGATTGTTGCCATAGGACTGCAGGAGACTCATAATTATCTCCTGTTGACGGCAAGCGTATTTATGGGCTCGGTGGTGTTTAACATCATCGGTCTGATAATAGCGTCTTATGCCAGATCGGTCAATCACTACATGCTCATCGCCATCCCGCCTGTGACGTTACTGACAGTTCCGTCCCTTCTCACGGCCTTCGGGAGTATACATCCACTTTTAGAAATATCCCCGGGTACAGCATTGTGGCGCATGATAGGATATTCGTTGGGCATAGCGGACACTCCCGTCTTGTGGGTGTGGGGCGTACAGGTGTTGTTCGCGGCGCTGGGCCTGTATTACGCAAACTGCCGTATCCCTGCAGCCATGCAAACTGAAGGGAACCAAAAGGCATGAGGGGCATGAGGGGCATGGGGCGGACAATGAAACTTTTTCAAATTGGACTGAGACAAATTGCCAAAGACGGTATGCTGTTTGTGCTTATCCCTGCTCCCTTTATTGTCGGACTGGCCTTCCGGTTCGGCATCCCGTTAACGAATCGTCTTGCGGAGGATATGTTTTCCTTCTCCTTTTCGCCGTGGTATGGCCTTGTTGATGGGTTCCTTGTTATGCTCACGCCTTTGTTCGCGGCGATGATTGCCGCTTTCCTGATGCTTGAGGAACGGGATGAAGATATAGGCGCGTTTTATCAGATCACGCCTGTTGAGGGGTACGCTTACCTGACAGCACGCATCGGGGTTCCTATGCTTTGGGCTTTTGTGAGTTCACTTGCTGTTTTATCACTGTTTCGCCTTTCGGAGTTGTCTTGGAGTACCATTCTGTCAAGCTCGGTGATAAGCACTCTGACGGGAATATCTATGTCTATGATGGTTGTGTCGTTTGCCGCTAACCGCGTCGAGGGGCTTGCCTTGTCAAAGTTGATGGGGATCAGTTTCCTGGGGCTTTTCATTGTTTGGTTCGCCCCTGCTCCGTATTCATTTTTCGCTTCATTCCTTCCATCGTTCTGGGTAGGAAAGGTCATAATGGACGGGACACATATCATAGCGTTCGCACTCGGTTTGCTGTCATGCGCAATATGGATAGCTTTTTTCACAAGGAAGTTTATGCGGAGAATTTGACGGGGCCGGGGAACGTTCTTGATGATTCTATCCTATTGTGTTATTTTTATAAAGGAGAACTTGCATAATATTTTTTGCAGTGAAGGAGCTCAGGAAGGAATCGTCGTGGCATGACATTTTCTCGCAAAACTATGGCACTTTCTCGTAAAACCTTGACACTTTCCCGCAAAACCTTGAGTCCTGCCAGGGTCATGGTTCTGGGATTTTTAGCCCTCATCCTGCTGGGAGCGCTCCTTCTGGAGCTGCCCATTTCTTCCCGCGACGGCGTTTCGGTACCGTTTATGACGGCACTGTTTACCTCCACTTCCGCAACCTGCATCACTGGACTGGCGGTCACAGACACGGCTCAGACCTGGAGCTTCTTTGGGCAAACAGTCATCTTATGTCTGATCCAGATCGGCGGGTTGGGGTTCATGTCGATCACCACAATATTCTTTTTCATAATGAACAAGAATATTGGCCTATCACAGCGGCTGCTGATCGTGAACTCTCTGAACTTGAAGGATATGCAGGGGGTTGTCCGCCTGGTTCGCCATGTTTTGATCGGAACCTTTGTGTTCGAGGGGGTTGGGGCCGTTGTTCTTTGGCTCCGTTTTCTGCCTGAATACGGGGTATGGAAAGGATTGGGCATGGGTGTGTTTCACTCCGTTTCCGCTTTTTGCAACGCGGGCTTTGATGTGATGGGGGATACCGGGGCCTTCTCCAGCCTGACCGCGTATACGGGGGATGCTGCTGTTTCCATAACAGTGATGGCGCTGATCTTCATAGGTGGGCTTGGGTTTTTCGTGTGGGAGGACGTTTGGCGCAACCGCCGGTTTAGGAAGCTCCATTTGCATTCGAAACTGGTGCTGACTGTGTCGCTGGGGCTGGTAGCCTTGGGATGGGTGTTCTTTTATATCACCGAGCGGACAAACCCTGAAACACTGGGCGCTATGTCTTTCCCTGACGCGGCGCTGGCCAGCCTTTTTCAGGCTGTTACGCCCCGGTCAGGTGGTCTGTGTACACTGGATCAGGCATCCTTCACCGGCGTGTCCATGATGATGACGATGCTTCTGATGCTTATCGGGGGATCGGCCGGCTCAACGGCAGGGGGTATCAAAAACGTCACGGCCGGCATTTTGTTTTTGTCAGCCATAAGTTCTCTGCAGGGTAAGAGCAGGCTGTCGGTGTTCGGGCGCACTGTTCCGGCACCACAGATTGTCGGCGCTCTGTCAATTCTGCTTGTGGTGCTGACGGCAATTCTGGCAGGATCCTCTGCCATCGCTTTGATCCAACCGGAGCTTCCTTTTTCAGGAATTCTGTTTGAGACCCTATCGGCCATTGCCACCTGCGGGCTTTCACTCGGGATAACGCCCAGCCTTGGACCTGCTTCTATGGCTATCATGATTCTGTTCATGTTCTTTGGGCGCGTTGGTATCATTACATTGGGCATGGCGGCGTTCCGGAACCGCGGCAACGTGGAAAAAACAAAGTATCCCGACACGTGGATCATGATGGGATAGCAGATCAGGGCTAGTGTCCAAGTCCCTGAGTTACAGTCCTTAAAACAAGGTAAATCTTATGCGGAGGATGATATGGGTTCATTTTTGGTGATTGGCATGGGGCGGTTTGGCAGCGCGGTAGCCACCGAGTTGTATCGGATGAGACATGAGGTTCTGGCTGTGGATGCCCTTGAGGACAATGTGACCGGGATCCTCAACCAAGTAACAAATGTCATCATTGGGGATGCGAAGGATGACGCAGTGTTGAGTTCCCTGGGGATTCAGAATTTTGACTGTGTGATTGTTTCTATGGCCAGCGCTATAGAGGATAGTGTTTTGACGACAATCAAGCTGAAGGAAATGGGAGCGAAAATGATCGTCTGCAAAGCGCAGAATGAATGGCACGCGAAGGTTTTGTCTCTGATTGGCGCTGCTAAGGTTATCCACCCGGAGTCTGATATGGGTAAACGTATTGCCTATTTACTGGTTCAACGAAACATCATTGACTACCTTGAAATTTCACCGGATTACGGTGTGCTGGAAATCATAACACCTAAAAATTGGGTGGGCCACAGCATTATGAAAAATAGTATCCGCAGAAAATATGGCATCAATGTGATTGCGATCCGCAGCGCGGAAACAGGCAAGATAAAAACTTCGCCGAATCCGGACACCGTTCTCTGCCAGGGTGATATTTTAACGGTTATCGGCTCTAAGCAGGAATTGGATGAGGTCAGCGCATTGAAATAGAGAGGCGCGTGTGAAGACCACATCCTACACATAGTCCTACACATATAATCACACACGTCATGAAAATTGGCTATTTGCGGGAGAATCAAGAAATAGGCAAGAAATTAGTAACTTATGGACGCGAAGCGTCAATAAAAAACAAGAAAATCCAATACTGACCACTAACCACTAACCACTGATCACTTGCGGGCAAAGCCCGCGTTAGGAGGGAGAAACCTTGAATAGCGTTGTCACAAAATTGCGGGAATATTCTATACCTTTGCTTGTGGGGGTTGTGGCGGCTCTGCTTTGGGCGAATCTGGAGCCGGACAGCTATCATGCTTTTGTTTATACAGAAGTGGTTCTGGGATTCAGCCTCCATGACCTCGTCAACGATATCTTTATGGTTTTCTTTTTTGGCATTGCGGGAGTCGAGATTATGCGCAGTATGCTGCCGGGTGGTCCGCTTAATCCTCTGAATAAGGCGGTGGCCCCGCTTATAGCGACAGCAGGAGGCGTGTTGGGGCCGGTTGCTGTTTTCTTTATCCTCAATGTGGTGATCGGGGCTCCTGAGTTTTCCAACGGCTGGGCGATTCCCACCGCCACAGATATTGCTCTGGCCTGGCTGATTGCCCGCATGATTTTTGGCGCAAAGCACCCGGCGGTTTCATTTCTGCTGCTTTTAGCGGTTGCGGATGACGCTGTGGGGCTTGTCATTATTGCCATTTTTTATCGGGATCTTTCCGTGCCCTTTGAACCCCTTTGGTTACTTCTTGTCCTGGCGGGTATGCTGTTGGCTTTTGGGCTTCGCAAGGCCAAGGTGTATTCTTTTTGGCCCTATGTCTTAGGGGGCGGCCTTTTGGCTTGGTTCGGTATGCATAACGCCCATTTGCATCCGGCGCTGGCGCTGATTTTTATTGTCCCGTTTCTGCCGCATAGACCGATGAGAAATCCGAAGGAGCTTCCTCATGCTGTGTCTGACAGCGAGTCTGACAGCAGTGTCTTTGATCAGGGCCTGGGTCAGAAGAAGGGCGAGGGCTTTAAGCCCCACACACAAAAACATCCGGATGCTTTGGATCATTTTATCCCGGATGAGACTCTTGAGAAAGGGCAGTACATGCCTCTGGATGATTTTGAACACAGGTTTAAACCTATTGTGGATTTTGGGTTGATCGCTTTTGGGCTTTCTAATGCGGGTGTTGGCTTTTCTGCCATCTCCAATCTGACATGGATTGTGCTGCTGGCTCTCTTAGCGGGGAAGACTGCGGGGGTGTTCCTGCTGGGAAGCTTGTCCAAATGGTTGAGATTTCCGCTGCCTCAAGGCATGGGCGCCAAAGAACTCTTTGTGGTGGGCCTCGTGTCAGCTATGGGCCTGACGGTGGCTTTATTCGTTGCTGGGGTAGCCTATGGGGATGCCGCTTTACAGGGGGCGGCAAAAATGGGCGCCTTGTTCTCAGCTGGGGCAGCTCTGGTTTCCATTGTCGCGGCCCGTTTGTTGAAGATTAAGCGCATGACGGGTGAAAAGGAGGAAGACGATTAGACATGTTTGCGCATATTTTTAAGGGCCGCTTTTTCTAAGCGGGAAACCTGGGCCTGGCTGATCCCGATCTCGTCAGCAACTTCCATCTGGGTCTTCCCTTGAAAAAATCTGAGAGAAATAATTTTCTTCTCACGATCTCCCAGGCGGCCAATGCCTTCTTTGATAGCGATGGACTCAAGCCAGATGCGCTCGGTTTCTCGCTCATCCCCCACTTGATCCATGACATAGATGGGATCGCCTCCATCATGATAAATGGGCTCGAAGAGAGATATGGGTTCCTGGATGGCATCCAGGGCTAACACCACATCTTCTTGAGCCACTTCCAATTGTTTCGCGATTTCTTCTACCGTAGGTTCCCGTGACGTTTCTACCGCCAGGCGGTCCCGGGCCTGCAGCGCTTTATAGGCAATATCCCGCAGGGACCGGCTGACTCGAATTTGATTGTTGTCCCGCAGATACCGGCGGATTTCACCAATAATCATAGGGACGGCATAGGTCGAAAATTTTACGTTCTGTCCTAAGTCGAAATTGTCGATGGCTTTAATGAGCCCGATGCATCCGACTTGAAACAGATCGTCTACGTGCTCGCCACGATTGCTGAACCGTTGGATCACGCTGAGTACAAGCCTTAGGTTGCCTTTGATCAGCTCTTCCCGGGCTGATTCTTCACCGGATTGCAGGCGAACAAAAAGATCCTTCATCTGAGCTCCGGTCAGCACCGTGAGCTTGGCTGTGTTTACTCCACAAATTTCCACTTTATGTAAAATATTGTCCGCCCCCCATCTTTCTTAGAGAAAAGTATTCCCTTGGGGTGACGGACTTATTCAAACTCTACTCCAAACGGACGAATTCCTTGCGCAGCCTGCGGATGATTCGCTTCTCCAGGCGCGAAATATAGGATTGAGAAATGCCCAGGCAGTCAGCCACTTCTTTCTGCGTCTTCTCTTCGCCGCCGATGCCAAAACGCAGCTCCATAATGAGTTTTTCCCGCTCTGTGAGAATTCCCATGGCTTCTTTCAAGATGGCTCTATCCACTTCTTCTTCAATGGGTCTGGAGATAATATCGTTTTCCGTTCCGAGGATATCAGACAAGAGAAGTTCGTTGCCGTTCCAGTCGATATTAAGGGGTTCGTCGAAGGAAACTTCGTAGCGGGTTTTATTGTTGCGGCGCAGGTACATGAGTATTTCGTTCTCAATGCACCGTGAGGCGTAGGTGGCCAGCTTGATTTTTTTGGCGGGATCAAAGGTATTGACAGCTTTAATGAGTCCGATAGCTCCAATGGAGACCAGGTCTTCAATCCCGATACATGTGTTTTCAAATTTGCGGGAAATGTAAACGACGAGGCGCAGATTGCGTTCAATGAGGGTATTTTTCACCGCCGCGTCTCCTGCTTCCAAGCGCCGGATCAGGTCACTTTCTTCGTCTAAACTCAACGGCGGCGGCAAGGCTTCGCTGCTGCCCACATAAAATATCTTGCGGACCGACCGAAATTTGCGCCATTTTCCGGCAACGAGCAGACTCCAAAGTTTATGCCATTTCCCGGCGAATGTTGTCCCCAGTTTTTCCCATAAGGACATGGGATTTTTCTTGACCGGCATAGCTACTGTTCCTTCCTGACAGATTTGCATAGCGAGGATGCAGCAACGCTTGAAAACGATTTTCCGCACTCAGAACCTGCTGAACTAAGAGGATCGTTGCTTTTTTGTCTGGGACAGGGGTCATAAAGGGGGTCGGCCTGATTTCTGATGTGATCTCCTGGGATTCTGAGATGAATCTGGATCTTGTTTCCTTGGACTCGGGCGTCCCTGCTGTTCTCTTGGAATCCAGAGGTCTGATCGCGAGACTTTGAGGACGGATCCCCGGCAGAAGCCGCTTTCCTCCAACACTTTCTGTGGCCACAAAGGTCATGGCTGAAGCCAAGGCAGGAGACTGCCACAGCAGCGTCCAAGGATTTTTTTCCTTTTGCCAGCCGCTGTCAAGAAATCTTCGTACGTCAGGGGGGAGAACACGTCTGACAGCTCTTTCCTCCACAACTATCACAGGAGATCCTGTAACCGGATCTTTGAGCTCGTTGCCCGTATCCAGCAGAGCCGGAACCTCAACGCTGCCCCAGCCAAAATCCATTTCGACCTTAAAGAGGACGTTCTGCAGGTATGCGTCGGTTTTGTGCCACCGCTGCCACAGACACACCAGGCCATAGAGAGCGCCCATCAAGGCCGGAACAATCCATAAATTTTCCAGAGTGAGCCGTGTGCCGCTGCCTGTGACCATATAGACACCCCCCCCACTTACCGCCGCCAAAACAGCAAAGATAAGAAAACATCGGGCAAAATCCTGCAGACGTCTGATACGCAGACCCACAGCTATCATCACAGGCAGACCCAACCCCATGGCAATCAGGCCCGGACCACTCCATGTCACGCCCAAAGCCCATAAAAGTATGGGTGCAGAACCGATGAGGACGCCTGCGGCCAGCCATAAAGGATAAGGTTTGCGCCGGCACAGACGTGCCGTCAAAAGCAGAAGAAGCGCCGTCATCATGGTGTGAACCAGAATGGTAAGATCAAGGTATATGATTGTTTCTTGCATCCTCATCTCCTTGTGTAAAGTAGAGCGGATTCTGTTCTGGAAATTAATTATATCAATCCCATAAAAGAAACCCTGTCGTTTTTAGGACGAGGGTTTTTTCTAATTGACAAGGGTTTTGACAAGGGTTTTTTCTAATTGTTGAATTGTGTCTGTTATTCTCCCACCGGTATTTACTTAGGGACTGTAACTTAATAGATGTATGCGGCGCCTACAAGCCTCTCTTTGGGGGGCACGTACATATCCAACTCTATCGTATACAAATTTAAGGGTTCCTTGCCATGATTATAGACAGCATATCCACTCACATTGTACGGCACGTTATAGTAAAGGTTGAGCTTGGTTTTCATGGCGACATCCTCGGTGAAACTGCCGGCAATCTGCGCTTTTGGGGAAGAAGAGAGGGTGATTACGAATCCGCAGCCTCCAGCCGCGCGGGGACTGGGTTTGAATCCGTCAGATATCAGCATTCCTCCCTGAGCCACAACTGTGGGGGTCGCGTCAGCATCTGAGCGGAAGTCACTGCATTGAATCCCATTGCCCACACGGTGAGGGTAATTTCTTTCATTCATAGCTTCGTAGGGGTCAGGAGAATATTGGTTATAGTCTTTGGTGAGGCGGACTTGGCCCCCAGTACCTATGATGTAGGGTTCTCCTTCTAAGCTCAGGGTATAGACCATAATGCCTGTGCCGGAATAGTGATCCCCATCGCCGCCAATACCTTCTACAATGGCGTGATCTTCTATAATGAGCCGTCCGGCCTTAATCCCATCTCCTTCGAAGAGGGTGCTTTTTCCGGCTTGTACTTTGAGGTTGGCCTTTGCGCCCACACTCAGAGTGTTTTCAACAAAGAGTCCGTGAAAGCTGCTTTCGGCAGGGCCTTTAATAGCTACTGTGCTTTCAATGTGCAGGTTGTTTTCCGAGTAGACCACGGCGTTGTTGGACAATAAGGCATCACGCGAGCTTTCCTTAAGTTCAATACTCAGGTCTTTAAAAATAACCCCTGTAGAAATAACCCAAATCCGGCTCTCCAATTTATGCCCTTGTCCATCAAGGGTGATCGGCCTTTTAATCCAAAGTTCATCCCCTTTTTCGGCGGAAATATCCTGGATCAGGAAGACGCTTTTTCCGGAATCGACAGCGTCTTTCAGCTCATCCCAAGTCCCTACAGCTTTCCATGTCTGTCCGATCGTGGTTAAGATGGTTTTTACGGCATCCTGAGATATGAGTTTCTCATCGCCCATGACATAACATTGGCTGCTTTCCAGGAGTTGCTTCAGATCGCCCGAAGCGCTTGTGGTGTTGTTGGCCGGGCTGCTTAAAATGATAGCGGCGTTTTTGGCCGCTGCGGCGGGTGACATGAGCAGCGCATTCATAAGATAGCTGTCCTCGCCACTGGCAATCCAAATATGGCTGAATTTATGGGAGAGTGTCGTTACGATAATTCTGTTGGTTTCATAGCGGTCTCTGCCAAACAGACGTTTAGCTTCCTTCACATCCTGGATGCGGGCTTCGCTGCCTATCAGGTAAGTGGGCCAGATAATCTGATCTTCAGGAACACAGCCCTGGTCATCCGCCAGAAGGATTTGGTATGCGTTTGCGGCGGCAAAGGCGCTGATACTCACTCCATCCGCCATATTATCTCGGTTAATGATAAAGGTGCCTTTGATATCTTTCAATTCGCGAGTGATGGCACGGGAAAGAGCTTCCGGATCTTGCCCGCGCACAGGATATATCTTGGTCTCAGTCCCGAGCTTTAAGTCACGGATTTGCCCTGAGAGGGTATCGCTGATCCCGCCCAGAAGATAGATTTTTTTAGGCTTGAGCGCGGTGATTTTTTTGGCCACACGTTCGTCGAGGATATCACGGTCGGTAAGCAGAATCGGCGCCTTTTCCTGCCCTGATAACGGGGCCGCACAAAGAACATCCGCTTTGTCCTCCTCATCAGACGATGCCAGTATCATGGCGGAGGAATCGCTGGTCCATAAGGTATCACAAACTTGGAGAGCCATATCGATGGGATCCTCTTCGGTGTAGCGAATAATGCTGCCCGCCAGGAGAGCTTCAGATAGAAAAGTAATCATAAATACGGCTATACAGCATAGGATAGTTACAGTAATTCTAAAATCTATGTTCAAAATCAAGAGTTTTGAAGTTTTCTTAGCTGTTCTCATATCATCCCCCCATTTTTTTGAACTCTCTATAATTAGGGTGCTCCATATGGCTTAACATATAAATAGTATATTTTGTCTTGCTCTATTTGGTGTCGCAGTCATACTCAGCATATACTTTCATAATAATTGGCATGTTCATTTTTGTACCCTGTCGTCCCACTCAAGAATACTCTCTTTATCCCAAAAATGCAATATTTCTTTTCCCCGTGACCACGATAATATAATTTTATGGCAAATTCGCGCTAAGGTATTTAGGGACTGTAACTAAGGTATTTACTTACAGTCCCTTACCCCCAAAAAGCCGCTCCGCGTTAGCCGTTGATAAATCCGCCACTTGGTCAACCGTAAGATTTTTCAGCTGAGCCAGCCGCTCAACAACTTTTCGCACATGCACAGGTTCATTGCGCTGACCCCGAAAAGGCTCCGGTGGCAGATACGGGCAATCCGTCTCCACCAGAAATCGATCCGCAGGGACATGGGCAGCCACCTCCGCAGCCTGCCGAGCATTGCGGTAGGTCAAGGGCCCGGAAAAAGACAGATAAAACCCCTGGTGCAGCAACCCCTTGGCCATTTCCCAAGAACCGGAATAAGAATGAAACACCCCACCCTTCTCAGGAGGATGATCCTTAACTGTTCTGACAAGATCCCCATGGGCATCCCTGTCATGAATAATCACCGGCAGACCCGCCGCGTTGGCCAGCTCGATTTGCTCAATGAAGATTGTCTTTTGCACATCCCGGGGCGATAGATCCCGATAATAATCGAGACCAATTTCACCCCACGCCACCACCTTGGGACGCCGCGCCCAGCGATTCAAGGTCTCCCATGTCCGGGGCGTGCAGTCTTTAGCATCATGGGGATGAACACCCACCGACGCATAGATAAAATCATATTTCTCCGCCATCTCCACGGATCTGCAGCTGGACTCCTCCGAATGCCCGACGTTCAAGATCCGCCTGATCCCCATTTCCTGAGCCCGGCGCAGAACTTCCGCCAAGTCAGATTTGAAACGCTTATCATCCAAGTGGGCGTGAGTATCCCAAAGTGTGTGGATTGAGTCGTTGAATAATGGCAGCTCGTTCATTAAAATTATCCCTTCGTTCATATCGTGGTAATAAAAATTTAGCAGTAATAAAAATTATATCCGGGGGGCTTTTGTTACTGTCATTTCACCCCCGCCCCCGGCGGCATCGGGTGATCCAGACTCAGAACCTCAAGACTCCCTTCATGGGACGCTGCCAAAACCATACCCTGCGAGACGATGCCCCGCAATTTAGCCGGTTTAAGATTGGCCACAAGAACCACAGACCGCCCCACCAAGTCTTCCGGCTTATAGTGTTGAGCAATGCCCGACACCACGACCCGTTCCTCCGCACCCAATTTGACAGTGAGTTTAATCAATTTATCTGTTTTAGGCACCTTCTCCGCGGCAAGAATCTTAACAACACGCAGATCCAGTTTGGCAAAGTCTTCAATATCAATCTCCGGCTTAATTGGCTCTATATACTCCTCCGCCTCGTCTCGTGCTTCCCGTTCCGCCAACAGCTGATCCAAATCAATGCGCGGAAACAGCGGTTCCCCTTTGCGCACACGAGTCCCCGGCGGTACCAGCCGCCATTTCTTGGCATTCTCCCAAGCGCCAAAGAAATTCCGTCCGTCGCCTTGTACATCAAGCAGCTTCTGCAATTTTACCGGAACTCCCGGCATCAAAGGCGCCGCCAGAAGACCCAGAATACGCACACACTCGACAAAAGTATAAAGAGTCGTTTCCAGCTCAGTCCGTTTCTCCGGATCCCGTGCCAATACCCAGGGCGCCGATGTATCCACATAACGGTTCGCCCACCCCACCAGGCGCCATAGAGCCTCGACAGCCCCAGCGCCGTCACCCGCCATAAGCTTCTCCTCAAGGGTATCAGCTGCCTCAGCCGCCAGAGCCTGCAGCTCCCGTTGAGCCTCCCCGTCGCTGTGGGGAACAGGGACAACACCGCCGCAATACTTCTCCACCATAGCCAAAGTCCGGGAAACAAAGTTCCCAAGATCATTGGCCAAGTCACTATTGATCCGCTCCACCAACGCTTCCTCGCCATAAGTCCCATCCTGGCCAAAAGGCATTTCCTTGAGCAAATAATACCGCACCGCATCCGACCCATAGCATTGGATGAGGCCAAAAGAATCCTGGACATTACCCCGGGATTTGGAAATCTTACTGCCTTCACGATCTAAGTACCATCCATGGGCCACAACCTTTTTCGGGAGGGGTATCCCTGCCGCCATAAGAAGAATAGGCCAGATCACCGTATGAAACCGCACAATATCCTTGGCCATAACATGAACATCAGCCGGCCAATATGCGGCATACAGGGGCCCGTCAGGATACCCCAAAGCCGAGATATAATTGACCAGAGCATCCATCCACACATAGATCACATGCTCAGGATCACCGGGAACCTTAATCCCCCAGCGAATACTGGAACGGGAAATACTCAGATCATCAAGCCCTCCTTCAATGAATCTGATCATTTCATTGCGGCGGGATACAGGGTGAATGAAGTCCGGATTCTCTTCAATATGGCGCAATAAGCGCTCCTGATAGCGTGACAGCCGAAAGAAATAGCTCTCCTCCGTCAGCCATGTAACCTCCCGACGGCAGTCCTCATTGGGACAGCAGCCGTTCACCAGCTTGTTCTCCGGCCAGAAGGTCTCACAAGGCGTACAATACCATCCCTGATACTCACCCTTATAAATATCCCCCTGGGCCTGCAGCCGCGCAAAAAGTTCCTGCACCACCTTGTGATGCCGGCTCTCCGTGGTACGGATAAAATCGTCATTGGTAATCTCCAGACACTGCCATAATTTCCTGAACGACTCCACAACCCGATCCACATAAGCCTGAGGATCCACCCCTGCCGCCTCAGCCATGCGCACAATCTTCTGAGAATTCTCATCTGTTCCTGTTAGGAAATGGACATTATCCCCGTTCAGGCGCCGAAGCCGGGCTATGGCATCTGCCAGAATGGTTGTATAGGCTGTGCCAATATGAGGGCTGGAATTGGGATAGTAAATGGGTGTTGTTATGTAATAGTTCATGAGAAAAATCCTTTCTTAGGGACAGCCCCTTAATGATGAAGATAAGGCCATAGATTTTCTGACCGCCTTTATCTATTAGCCTTTATCTATTAGCCTTTATCTATTATATGCTATTCTCTTATCAACGCAACTTTTATTATAACGATCAGCAGGGCGCGGCAGAAGCAAAGTTGATTTATTCGCCTTGCCACAGCCCCTTTCTACAACGGCCCCTATTCCCTACCTATCGAGTCTGTTGAGAAACTCCCTTTATGGAGGAGATAACCCAATCATAATCCTTAACAGTAATGATGCTGTTGCAATACGGACACTCGGCACTGCGATTGATGTCAAGCGGCGATCCGCAGTTAGGACAATTCACGGTTTGGGCATCTTTTTCCTGATCACTGGTAACACAGCCGATGCTTCTGACCAGGATGTATTCATAGGTCATAAACTTCTCAGCGGTGCTGCTGCCGGAGATGATATTCCCAGTCACGTCGTCTTTGGTATAGTCCACGATACGGGTCTGCACGGTTGCCACCATGCAGTCGTTGTTCTCCTGTTCATACCAGCCGCGAAGCCCAACACCCAAAACAGCAATACGCTCAATATAGTTGGTTCGGCGGTTCTGGCGGTAACTGTCAAGCTGCCGGTCGAACTGCGCATAGGCAGCATCTGTAAAATAGGGCCGCAAGGATTCCATATTTTTGCCCGTCCAGCAGTTTTGCATCTGGACATAGAGGTTGGATATCTTTTCCTGGATCTGTGGTTCGTTGAAATTCGGATCCTTCTCGCGATATTCGGAGATAGGACGCAGCCTTGAAGCGTCAGTGATTTGGGCCCCTGCGGGACGTGTCGCGCTGGGTCCGGTGCTGCCATTCTTACGCATAGCCCCCGGCAAGATCAAGATAACAACTACTATAGCCACAACGACAATTATTCCGCCGACAATTCCGCCCGGGCCGTCACCATCGCCTGAACCGCCACTATAATCTGAGCTGCTGCCAAAGCTAGAGCTGCTGTCATAGTCTGAACTGCCGCCATAATCCGAACTGCCGCCGTAGTCCGAACTGCCGCCATAGTCGCCGAAGTCCGCAATGGCGCTGATAACGCCAAAGTGTAAAAATACAACCAAGAGTACCAGTATCTGAATGATAAATGTTCTTTTTTTCATAAGCTCATATTCTCCATGTCTAATTAGTAATCCACACAAATTTGTTTCGTGCGTTTTTTTGATTATAATATATTTTTTAATATTTTTCAAGAAATATCGACATGCACTTCACGCCATATTACCAGGAAAAAGAGAGGCTGCTTCGCCAGCCTCTCCCATGACTTAAAAACGCCACTGTCCGCATGTGTTGTACGGATAGCTCTACTCCACGGATCCAACAACCCAAGCAAGCAGCATAGTCAAATGCCCTCGATAAAAATCAGTCTTTGCCGCCGGCAAAGCCTTTTTAACAAACAGCGGCGCCCATTCACCGAGATGAGCCCTGTGGAATGCCTCTTGCTGCTTGAGCAGCTCCCCAGCCACCTCCACATCTCCCATTTGCCAGGCCTCGGCTTCTTTTTCTGCCAAACGGTGCAGATAGTCCATCTCTACCCCAATATAATCCAAACGTTCCCCCGCGTTTTCCGCGAGAGCCAAGCCGGATTGCCGATAGATTCCCGTCAGCTCCTGCAGCAGTTCAATGACATTAGGCCTGCTCCGCGACCAGACAGCCTCACAAGGAGGAGGCGGGCTGTCTTTAGGATTCACGCCCCTGTACAGGTAAGTGCGATCCTTCCCCAAAACAATCGAAAGTTCGGCAGCCTCCACATCCGCGTTCTCATCCAGAAACTTCAGCATCAGCGCGGCGCCGGCGGACAGATCACCGGGGAGAGCCTGGTCGGTGACCAGACTCTCCAGCGTCGCGCGAAACCCGGCGCTGCGGATCCGTTCAATAAACCCGAGATCCGGCAAGGTGATAAAATGAACATTGAGGAAGGAACCAAACGAGGCGCGTGTGTGGGCGCTTTGAGCCATTTCTTCCCTATTGAGGCTTGCTTCGTTGTGATTCATGCTCAGGCCTCCGCTTCGGCTTTCGCAGGCGCGGCCTCAGTTTGTGCACTTCCAGCCGCAGCCGGTGTGTCACCAAAGAATTTTTTGCCCAAAACAAACAGGAAGACCGCCAGGCCCAGACCGCCAAGCAGCCCGCCGATTTCAACAATCGACGGGAAATAGCCAATCTGTTCCCCTTCAAAAGGCAGTGCCTGTCCGGCGACCAGCAGATTGATCTTCGCCACCAAAACACCGCAGACAGCCAATACCCCAGCCACCTTAACCATGGCGGCGCTTTTGCCCTTCCACAGAAGCAGTGCAAAAGGCAGGGCAACGCCCAGAACAACCCAGCCCCAGTAAAATGGCGCCAGACTGCCGGTTAACAGCAGTTTTGTCCCGGCAGCTTCTTCCGAAGCGCCCATATAGTTTCCTGCAAACATTTCAATCAAGCTGAAAATCAGCAGCAGCGGCAGCAATCCTATCAGAATCTTCTTAAGCGGCTCGAACGCGTCTCCCTTCGCCACCAGCAGCACAGCTGCAGCGACAACTATAGCTTCCACCAAAAACACCACCGGAATCAAGGCACTGTTCCAAGCACCAGCCGAATTGACCGCCAGAATCCATCCTTCAATCAAGACAATCCCCAAGGCGGTCACAGCCGTCAGTCCCAGCAGCCATTTGCTCTTTTCCTTACGGAAGAAGCACACCAGAACCAAGACCACTGTCACCAAAAGGAACAGAAAATCCCAGACAAACATCGACGTGAAATTCGGGGAAACAAAAAAGTTGTAAATCTGCACAGGCTGGCCGAGATCCAGCAGAATCATAAAGCCGGCGGCAATATAGCTGGCAGCGGCGCCTATCAACAGTGAACGACGCTTATCCTTTAAGGCGGGCAGGAGACCCCACTCCCCCGCGGCAGCCGTAAAAACCAGGCCGCTGCCGGCGCCGGCCAGCAGGAAGAAAGCGGCGATATAGACACCCCAGGGGATGGAATCAGCCAAAACGGTTGGGCCCAAAATAAGCTGAAGCACCCAGCAGACAATGCCAATTACGGCCAGCAAACCGGCAACCGGCAAAATCAGATTGCCCGCAGTTGATCTTTTCGCTTCGTTTGAAGCACTGTTAGTCATATTTTCACCTTCTCCCTATATATAGAATACTTTTGGTTTGGTACCGGCTTCCGGTTTAAGAGTCTTCGCATTGGGATTGTCCTTCAGCAGCTTCACCACCTGGCTGGCGGGATCATCCAAATCGCCGAAGAAAAGCGCTTTCGCGGGACACGTCGCCACGCAGGCCGGGTCTCTCCCTTCCTCCACCCGTTGGGCACAGAAGGTGCATTTCTCCACGGTTCCCACTTTGTGCTCCCCGTAAACCGCTTTTTCGTACTCGGTAAGACCTTCGTCAAAATAGCCCTTGTCATTACTTTTGACATAGGCTCTGACGTTATAGGGACAAGCTGTCATGCAGTAACGGCAGCCAATGCACTTCTTGGCATCAATCGTAACCATGCCATTATCGTCCAATTGAGTTGCTTTTACCGGACAGACCTTGGCGCAGGACGGGTCTTCGCAATGATTACAGAGAAGCGGCAGGGCATGCATCGCCGCTTGCGGATATTTCCCTGATTCCGTGATAACAACTCTGCGCCAAAAAACCCCTGGGCCTGTTCCGTTTTCATGCTTGCAGGCAATGGAACAGGAGTTGCAGCCGATACACCGGCTCAGGCTAATTACCATTCCGTATCTCAAGATTACACCTCCTATACTTTATAGATTTTGACGGCGGGTCCCGATTCCACCCCGGCTGTCAAGGGGTCAACAGCTCTGTTCTTTTCATCAATGTTGCAGAGAGCGTTAAAATAGGGACCTTCGGCTGTAATCGGGTTGGCCATGGACGACGCTGCTCCGTGACCGGACGGGAATCCCAAGACTTCCGGATGAATCAGCTCCGTGACCTTAACATAGCCTTCGGCCTTGCCATAACGGGACTCCACGCAGACCTTGTCTCCGTCCTTAATCCCCTTCTTCTCCGCTGTCGCCGTATTGATCCAAATGGAGAACTCATAAGGATCGAATTTTTTCATGGTCTCATGCAGCCAGACATTGCCGAAAGTATCCCCGCAGAAAAACGGCGCCATGGGGGTCTTCCAGTTGATGGCCCACAAGTCGTACTCAGCCGGAGGATTGAATTCCGGGCATGTCATCCATTTGGGAATGGGTGTAAACGCCTCGAAGAAATAATCCATATCGCCTTCCCAGCCGGGAACGGCGTCCAAGCCGGCTGCCTCCAGATTCTCTTTGAACTTATTGGCAACCCTCAACAGGTTGATATAATAGATCGGTGTCCTTGTTTGGTTATCCGGCTGATAATAGTAGTTGTAATTCTCCTTGCCCCTTGTGGAGTAGAAGTAAACCGGTCCGCTCGCATCGGTGATAGCATCCAGCCTCTTATCTGCTCCATAAGTCTGTTTCAGCGAAGCTTCCGACCATTCCCTGAGCGTGAACTTCTTGCCGGTATCCAGAGGAGCGTTGCGCAGCGAATTGTTAGCCTTCGCCGCCATCCCGTCCGGTCCTGTCATAATGTCAAGCTTATCAGCAAGGTCAACCAGAACTTCGTCCATATTGCGGGAATCGTAGGGTTTGGTTATCTTGGAGGCATCTCTGAAGAGGAAGACGTTAAGGCCCCTGCTGCTGTCGACCATGACTTTGTGCCCGGGCGGGGCGCTGCTGCCGCCATGGAACGTATCCTTCTCCAAGAAGGAACTGTCAGGCAGCACAATATCGGCCAACACGGCATTTTCGTCATAAGTCAAAGCAAAGACGAAATGGAACGGCACCGCGGCCCAGGCCTTCTCAAAAGCTTCACGGTCGAATCCCGAACGGACAGGACCGCCGCCGCAGGACATCAGAGCCTCAACGCGGTAATCCATATGGTATTTCTCCGGCTCCAGGATGGTCTTAGGCAGTGCCCAAACCAACGTATGAGAAACCGGATAAAACTGACGCAAATCCGCCAGGTTAGGCGGCCAGCTCCACGGATAGCCGTAGTAATCGGCGCCGGCTTCATAGTTCGCTATCCGAATCCCTTCCTCATCCGGCTTGAGCCAATCCGGATGGGGCATCGAGCAGCCGCTCATGCCGCCGGGAACCTCGATAGCGCCAACCATCTGACAAATAATCTTAGTTACAAAATCTTGCATCGGGCCACAGTTGGTATGCTGATAGGGCCCTCTTTCGCTGACAATCCCCACCGGCCGGAGAGGGAACGTGAACCCGTCGATATCGACCGTGGCGCCGATTTGGGCATGCTCAACGAAATCGTTGGCAATACGCCGCACCGTCGCGGCCGAGATCGTCGTATGCTGCTCAGACCATTCAGGCGTATACTCTTTCATCTGATCCTTGACCAGCTGGAACGCGGGATGACACGTCACACCGTCAACCTCAAAGGTTCCTTCCAAGGCACAGTTCATATAATCGGGCGTGTCAAAAGGCGCCGCACGGTCGGCCTCCTCATCCCACATCAGAGGCTTGCCGCTGCCGTCTTTCACAAACTCGCCCTCCGGATCGATCAGGTAAGGACCGTTTGTCCGGGCTTTCAGATACCAGATATCCAGCTTGTCGATCTCATAGAGCATGGTATGCAGCATCGCCAAGAAGAACGCCAGCTCCGAGCCGGGCCTGATGGGAACCCATTCCGCGTATTTGGAAGCTTCCTGACTGCAGCGCGGGTCAATATCAATGATTTTGCAGCCGCGCTCAATCGCATCAAGAACGTTCCGGGTCCCGGGAGATGCATTGGCGATGTTCGGTCCCAAGGTGTGACCAACATCAATGAAATAGTTGCAGCGATCCAAATCAGGGACACCATCCGGGCCCCTCTGGTGGGTTATGTGGCCGGCGATATGGTAGGCGCAGGCCGACCCACGGGACGGCACATCGTTGGGTGTGCCAAAGGCCTGCTCAAAGTTTGCCAGCAAGGCGCTTCTGACGCCAAAACCGCTGACGCAGACCAGCTTCCTTGGATCACTCTCTCTGATAGGTTTCAGGCGATCAGCCACAGTTTGCAGAGCTTCATCCCAAGAGATTTCCACAAACCCCGGATCCACATCAAGCCCTTTCTGGGGATTGGTCCGTTTGAGCGGTTTCTTAACCCGCCAAGGATTGTACATCTGCATGATGGAAGCGTTGCCGCGGGGACACAGGGCGCCAAAGTTTTGACGGCCTTGAGGATCCCCCTCCACTTTGACAACGACCCCGTCCACGACATGGACGCGCTGCTGGCAGTCTCCTTGCATGCACATTTTGCAAACGCCTGGATACCAGCCGCCTTCAGCGGCCGGAGCGGCATTCGCTTCCAGCACGCCGACGCCATTTCCGCCCAATAGCTGATTACCCGCCGCCACAGCCGCCGCCGTGGCCGCGGACACTTTCAGAAATGTCCGCCGAGACATTTTGTTAGCCAAACTATCTTTACTCAATCCTCAACTCTCCTTTCACATCCATTTTGTGCTATAAAATCCCTTCGTTGCTGCCGATTTCACATCGGCTCTTGATCCGAAACATGAAACATGCGAACATACCGAAACATGCGAGCCTATCGCGCCCAACGGCAAAAACTCCCCCTTTCCCTGTTGAAAAAGCATAATCAAGTGCTAAAGTATGCTTATGCTCGTCTTTGTCAAACCATGACTATTCTTCTGAACGCCCCCTCTCTGTTACATATTGAACCCGAAACCGATCCCTCAAAACAGAAACAAAAAGCTGCAGCAACGAAAGAAAGCAAAGCCGGAACGAGAAAAGAACAAGACACTCCTATGTGGCAAATCATCGAAAACGAGATAGAAAAAACACTGACTCTTGATAGAAATGACGGATTTTGTGAAATAATGCTCAATTAAGGTCAAATAGAGATACTTTTAGTTCTTAACCCTTTGCATTTGCATCCTACAATCAATCAATCAGTGTGCAATACGTTACTGTTCGTGTGTAATTGTGTTGATATTATGTTCGTAATGGTGTTCTTTCCAGCCGGTTAATGCTCATAGTTCTTTCTTAATAATGCTTATAGTGTTTTGCCTCCAACGTCTTATGGTTTGTTTTGTCATCCTAACGCGGGCTACACCCGCAAGTGGTCAGTGATCAGTGGTTAGTGGTCAGTATTGGATTTTCTTGTTTTTTGTCGACGCTTCGCGTCTGTAAGTTACTAACGCCATCATAGCACCTTGTCTCATAGAATACAAGAGTTATTGAGAGATATTTTTTGATTTTTGAGTTTTTGATTTTTGAGTTTTTGTGTTATGCTTGACGCAACCAGCGCTTGACTCAATCAGCAATTATCATGAGGACTGATGCGAGTAGCAGTACCTTACAGACGCGAAGCGTCAATAAGATGGAGCCTTCAGCATGGAACTCGATATACGTCGCCTAAGCCCTCAGCTGGCGAATGATTACATGTATTATTTTAAAAACGACGCTTTTTCCGACCACAGAGATTGGGCGGGCTGTTTTTGCCTGCATTTCCATTTGGATAAGAAATTAGCCGCCTCGTATGAAGCATTTTGCAAAACAGCCCACCAAGACGATCTCTCATTCAGCCTGCATTATGCTGAGCAATATGTCAAAAACGGCATAATTCAGGGATACCTGGCATATTTCAATAACCGCGTTGTGGGCTGGTGTAACGCGAACGATAAACAGGAGTATGCTGCCTTGAAAAGCAATGTGGACCCCGGACTTTGGACGGATGATGGGGATAAGAAAGTAAAGTCAGTCGTGTGTTTTAGCGTCGCGCCGGATATGCGCGGAAGAGGCATTTCGACCACATTGCTTGAGTGTGTCTGCTCAGACGCGTTAATAGAGGGATATGATTTTATCGAGGGGTATCCCCTCGCCGGTGAGTGTGATATGTACGCCGCTCACCACGGGACAGTCGCGCTGTTTGAAAAATGTGGTTTTACTCTCCATAAGCAGAGTGATGGCAACTGTATCATGCGCAAATTGTATCATGCGTAAATTTTCTACGATTAGGGGCTGTTCGGCTTATTCATGATGCTATTCAACAATAGAGTACTCACTAAGATCGATCAGATCAGTCATCTTGCAGCCGCCGACCTTAAATTCCGTCACTTCAAACATTATATTTGGTGTAATACTCTTTAACTCAAAGCCATATTCCTCATCAATCCAAGTCTTCATTGGCATTGTCATGATGGCTGTCCTGATTTTGTGTTACCTAAATCTAATCCCCCCATCACATATGCACACGCAGTCTTGACACGCCTGGTATTGACTCTGTTTCCCTTAGCCGTTCTGCAAGTGGCCTTTTGCTCATGTTGCGATAGCAAATTTCCGGAGTGACGGTGCAAATCAACACAATGAAGCAAAAGAATATCGCTACAGGCGCTAACGGATAATTAAATTGTGGAAATTCTATCGGTGATTGATTTGCTACAAGCCTAAACAAGCCGTATGCGATTGCCGTTCCCGCTGTTACGGAAGCTGCGATTGTCACGATCCAATAAATCATGCCTTCCCATCTCAGCATAAGGCGCATTTGCCCCTTGCCCATGCCCATACTTTCAAGGGCGGCAAATTCCCGCTTACGGGCCATAAGCCCTACGGAAATAAGGCTTATGAAGTTAAACAGTCCAACCAACGCCAAGACACTTGATATGGACACGCCTAACACCAACAATGTCATCCGATTTTCTTCGACCTTGCGCCGCGCTTCAAACATCGTTAGAATATCAACATCCACAAGGTCGGACATAGCGGCATAGACTTGTTCGTACATACCTTCTTCAACATTTACGCACAGAAAATTTATGCCGCTCACAGCCGCTATACTCTCTAAAAATGTGTTTGACATAATCAAGCGCAGACATCTGGACGACGTTATGATGCCAAATGGTATTCTAATATTATGGTATCCGTCTATTTGGGTGTTTACGGGAATATGTGATTCATCGCCAACTTCCAGATAAAGTTTCGTCCCAACCGGAAAATGATCATAAAGGGAGCTGCCCAATGATGACAAGCTTTTTGCTTCGTCAACGAGTACGATTTCCCCCCTTTCAAAGGCTGCCAGATCAGCTGGGTCTTTCATTGTCTTATTGATTTCCGCAAAATAGTCACTGCCGATCCCTGTGATGAAAACAACCTCGGGGGGATGGCCCAGAGTCTCGATATCCGCTTCTGCCATCTCTTGCGGATAATCCATAAAAGCAGTCAGCCCAAAAGTCAGCTCTCTGACTTCCCTTACTCCCGTCAGGTTGGTGATTTCTTCAATAAAATCTCTGTCAAAGTCTATCAATCCAGAGTCGCCCCATTCAGGGGCTATGCATATATCATGGTCAAACGAATCAGCAACCAATCCTTCTGTATCCATACTGTTTGCGATCGACATAAACGTTATAAACACCGTAGAGCCAATAAATAAACTCAGCAACACGATTAAGGCGCGTTTGCGCTCGCGGAACAAGTTGCGCCATGCCATGAGCGCGGGTTTTCCGTTGACTGAGAAACGTGGTTTCTTGTTTATTTTCTGATCACCCGTATATTCGGCCGCTTCAACAGGGGAAATTCTTGCCGCCTTGCGCGCGGCAGTCCATGCCCCAAGATAGACCGCAATCAGCGTAAAAACAGCGCCGCCCAGATAAATCAAAGGTGAAAAGGAAATCACCGCGCCTGCCGGACCTTTCACCAACGTCAGCGAGGGAATAATCACCAAAGTTGTTAATACGGCCGCCGCAAGGCCAATGAAAAGGCCTACAGTGTACATAAGCAGCACTTGCCCGTTGACGATGCGTCGCAGTTGCCTTGGGGTTGTTCCTATCGTTTTGAGCAAGCCGTAAAAGCGCACGTCCCTGGTAATCGATATATTCATCACATTATAAATCAGCATGAATCCAACAGTCATAAATGATGCGATGAGAATCGCAATGGCGGCATATATGGTGGACGAGCCTGTATCCGCTTGATGACTAAGGGAGACATGAACATTGACTTCACTATCGTCATCCAGATTCATGTCCTGAGCCAGCCGCCTTGCGTACTCAACCGCACGGCTTTGGTTTGTGAAAATGACTCTGACTTCCATATTTTTGATGTTCATATGTCCATAACGCTCGGCAAAGGATTCGGATACAAAGATGGGTGTGAAGGGATTGCCGGGACGAAGCCTAACGGATTCAGTGTATATAGCGGCTAAAATAAAGGTTTCACTGTGGTGTTCACTGATTGTGCCCGCGGCGTACTCGCCAACGTCAAAGGCCATCGGGATTTCCATTCCGACAAACGGTTGTTCTATTCCCATCTGTTTGAGGTGTGCGCGAGAAAGCATGATTTCGCTTGTATCCTTTGCAACGCTTCCGATAATATCGGTAAAAACCGGGATATGATGGTGCCGCCAGCTGTCTTCGTTTACGGTTATCATCTCCAAACCATCTTCAAAGCCCGCCAAGTACCCTGTGCCTGCCCGGTATGTGTAGGTGCCATACCGGACATAACCTAGTGAGCGAATAGCCTCCATGTTTTCTTCACTTTGACCTGAAAGGTAAGCGTGGGAATAGTCTCCTTGCATCAGAAAGGGCGTTTTTTGCACAGTTTCGTATAAACTGGCGCCGACACTGAACATGAAAGTAATCATAAAAGCGGTCAGCGTTATGGCGGCAACGATAAAAAAGTTGCGCCATTTATTGGCTCCTATGATTCGCATAGTCAGTTTGCGGATAATACCTTTGTTTGCCACCTTCATTTTGACGCACCTCCGACAATGCGCCCGTCCTCAATACGGACGGTTCTGTCCGCCATCTGCGCGATTTCGGTGTTATGCGTTATCAAAACAATGGTCTGCCCAAATTTCTCGCCGCTGACTTTGAGCAGACCTATCACATCCATGCCGCTTTTGCTGTCCAAGTTGCCTGTAGGTTCATCCGCCAGAATGATCATGGGTTTGCTTGCCAGCGCGCGGGCGATTGCCACCCGCTGCTGCTGACCGCCGGAAAGCTGATTCGGCATGCTTAGGCGCTTGTCAGCAATGCCAAGCGTTTCAATAATGCGATCAACAAAAACCATGTCAGGTTTGTTCCCGTCAAGCTGAATCGGGAGAAGAATGTTTTCCTCCACGCTCAACACAGGGATCAGGTTATAACTCTGGAAAACAAAACCAATATTGCGGCGACGAAAAATAGTCAGCTCTTCATCCTTCATTGCATAAATCAGGTTACCGTTGATCTCAACTGTACCGTCTGTCGGACGGTCTAACCCGCCGAGTAAATGCAAAAGGGTCGACTTACCGCTGCCGGAACTGCCAACGATGGAGACAAATTCACCGGATTCCACCTCAAAATCAATACCATCAACCGCCTTCACAACGGCGCCTGTATGATAATGTTTTTTCAGATTGCTTGTTTTTAAAACGCTCACGTGCAAAGCCCTCCCCAAATATAAAAAAATAACAGACAGTTTTCTAAATCTGCTATCATTGTACTCCCTTGTTCTTTCAACAGTCTTTCTCAAATCTTACACTTTTGTAAGAAACACAGAAATCGTCGAGCCTTTTCCGAGCCGCGAGCTGACTTTTAAGTATCCTCCGCAGGCTGTAATTATCTCACACGCAAGAAAAAGGCCTATCCCAACGCCGGGTTTGTCCGCCGATTCTTCTGCCCTCCAAAACCGCTTAAACACTTTTGGCAAATCATCCTCACAGATGCCGCGTCCGGTATCGGTTACATCAATGCCGACAAACATTTCATATTCCGTCGTGGTAACGATCACACACCCATTTTCCGTATACTTCACCGCGTTTTCTAAAATATTAAACAGCGCTTCCGTACACCATCGTTCATCATACATCGCCGTCAACAGCGATGTATGATGAACGTGGATTGTGATGCCTTTGGCCGCGGCAAGGCTTTCACAATCAGCAACAGCGGCTGCAATCAAGACTTGTACATCGCCTGGTTTGGGTTCGATTTTTATGACTCCGCTCTCCAGTCTCGATGTTTTGACGAGCGCTTGTATTAAAAAATTCAGTTTATCCGTGCTGATGGCAATTTGGTCTGCTAATTTTGCCTGTTCGTCAGTCAACCCTTGTTCCGCAAGCAACTGTGTATAGAGCGCCATATTAGCAAGCGGTGTTTTCGTTTGGTGGGATATATCGCCAATCAGCGAACGAACGTGCCCCCGCTCGCCCTCGATTTGTTCCTGTCTCAATCGCGATTGTTCCAAAAACTTTAGCATTTTTGATTCAATTTTTGATAACAGGCTCTCATCGTAAGTTTCAGTATGAAAAGTGCCTGCGATTGCTTCATCAATCATCTTGTCTAATTGTTGCAGCAGCTTTTTGTCAGGCCAAAAAATCATCATTGCACCGCCCATTTATATCCAATGCCATGAACAGTTTTGATGAATTGCGGTTTGGATGAGTTGCACTCTAATTTTGCGCGAAGCCGCCACACCGCCACAGACAAGGCGTTTCCGTCAACATACTCCGTACCGTCCGGCCAGATCAGTGCAAGCAGTCGTTCCCGTGTTAACGTTTGTCCTTTGTTTATCAAGAGCAATTGCAGCAACCGTGCTTCCGTCTTTGACAATTCGATCACATGGCCATTTTTCTCGAAGTGCATGGTTTCAAAGTCGAACACAAAATCCCCTACCATAAGTCTCCCGCCACCAGGAGAACCACGCCGCGACAAGGCATCAATACGCGCGCGCAAAACGGCAAGAGAAAAAGGTTTTGTAACATAATCATCAGCACCGCAGTTCAATCCCGTCACCATGTCCAGTTCTGTGTCGTTAGCGGTCAAAAAAAGAACGGGAGCAGAACGTCCCGCTGCTCTCAGTTCAATGCAGAAATCAAGTCCCGAACCATCGGGAAGGTTAATGTCTATGATAAATAAATCGGGTGAGCCTATTTGAAGTGACGCTTGGGCTTCCGCAACAGATTTGCATAGCAAAAAATCCCTGCCTGATGCGGCAAGAGCCATTTCAATCCCTTTGCCGAGGGCGGTATCATCTTCAAGAATCAAAATTCTCATGAAAAATACTTCCTTATGAACAGAACTCGTTGATCGACTCGTATCCAGTACATTATCAACCAAGTCCGGGTCAAAAATCAAGGGCCTATTGGAAGGTTCCAACAGAATCATCCAAGGGTATTTCTTTAGACTTTTCAGTATTCTGGGGATTTCTCTTTTTCAAGTGTCACGTGCCCCTTTCACCCTAACTGCCTGGTAGACACACCTCTTCGGAACCCCCAAGCGCTGGGCTGTTTCTTTCACAGCCTCCTTAGCCTCCATCCCGTTCTCCGTAAGCTCCGCCCATATACGACGCATCTCATCATCCTTCCTCACCTCTATCTCACTCTCCGTCTTAGCCACCGTTCCAGCCACCACCAGACAGCACTCCCCACGGGGCGCCTGCCCCTCAAACTCCTCTATCAGCTCCTGTAGAGTCCCCCGGTGAACCTGCTGGTGCACCTTCGTCAGTTCACGGCACACAGCCGCATCCCGATCCCCTAAAACCCCCAGCAGATCCCGCAAAGTCCGCACCAACCTGTGGGGCGCTTCATAAAAAACAAGAGTGCAGGACAACCCCGCAAGATCCCCCAAAGCCCTCTTGCGTTTTTTCCCAACCGGCAAAAATCCCCCATAAAAATATGTACACTTCGACAATCCCGACAACACCAGCGCCGTCACTGCCGCATTCGGTCCCGGCAGCACATCAACAGCAATCCCCTGCTCCCGGCACGCCTCCATGAGGATACTCCCAGGATCAGAAATCCCCGGCATCCCCGCGTCAGAGACAAGAGCCACAGTCTGCCCCCGCCTCAAACGATCCACAAGCTCAGGCGTCCTGGCGCGTTCATTATGTTCATGGCAGCTGGTCACAGGCGTCTTGATCTCATATCGGGCCAGCAGCTTGCGTGAGTACCGCGTATCCTCCGCCGCAATCAGATCCACACCCTGCAGAACCTCCAAGACCCGCAGCGTAATATCAGACAAATTGCCAATAGGCGTAGCGCACACATAGAGCGTCCCCGGTTCAATCGCGCTCATGCTGCAAAAACGCGCTGCAAAACAGGCACCCCTCTTCCAGCGGCTCCCCAAAATAAAAATGGCATACGTGAAACCCTTCCTGATACATCTTTTCCAGATTCTCTCGGGCTTCCAGCTGAATCCGCCCGGCATTGCTCTGGACCCGCTCAATTTCCCTCTCAGACACAGCAAACATCTGCCGTTTCAAGCGAATATTCTCCTCTTCCAACGACACAACATACCGTTTGAGCCTTCCGATCTCTTCCATCATCTTGCCCAAATTCTTTTCGACCTCTGTCATCGCCTGAGAAAACTGCCCCAAAACCACATCCCCCAATGTTTTCACAAAGTTTGTAAGTGACTATTTCGCGCCATCCCCTCCCTCGCGAGTTTCCCTCGCTAATTTCCCTCGCGAGTTCCCCGCAGCGCCAAAATCTCCTCCCCCACCTCGGCCCCCTTATCCTCATCCTCCCCATCATAAGCTTCATTCTCATACTTAAGACAGCACATCAGCCGCCCGCAAATCCCCGAAATCTTCGAAGGATTCAACGAAATATTTTGCCCCTTCGCCATACGGATCGACACAGGTTCAAAATCCCCCAGAAAAGACGCGCAGCACAAATCCCGGCCGCAGCTGCCATATCCCCCCAGCATCTTCGCCTCATCCCGCACCCCAATCTGCCTAAGTTCAATACGTGTGCGAAATACCGACGCCAAATCCTTGACCAACTCCCGAAAATCCACACGCCCCTCAGCCGTAAACGAAAAAATCAGCTTACTCCTGTCAAAAGTATACTCCACATCAATAAGCTTCA
Organism: Peptococcaceae bacterium; assembly: GCA_009782825.1. Classification (GTDB taxonomy): domain Bacteria; phylum Bacillota; class Desulfitobacteriia; order Desulfitobacteriales; family Syntrophobotulaceae; genus WRJI01. Next base: position 6,746 of record WRII01000017.1, on the reverse strand, counting down.
TCGGCATGTTGTGATGAGCAATCTTTTCCAGACATATCTTAAAAGCCTCTTTCTCCTTCTCCACATTCTGCTCATCCTGGACAAGATCCTCCGGCGTGGCCTTGCGCACCACCATCTTCAACGGCGACACCAGCTGATCCTCTCCCACATCGCGCTGAGGCAGCACAATATGCCCCAATTCTATCCCACGCGCCGTTTCCACCAGCACAGGGTCATTCACCAGCAATGTCAAACTTCCCGGCAAAAAATAATAAATCTTACCCGCCGTCTTGAAACGCACTCCAACAACCTTTGCCATTTTTAAACCCCCGTCACTCAAGATCTCATATGCTTCAAGGCCAATACCTCAATAGTCAAACGCACATCAGCCTGCCTCTGCAACGCCCTCAACGCTTCCTCTATCCACGGCAAAATCCTCGCCGCTTCCCGCCGCCAAGACCCTTCCTCCAATTGTACATCGTCCATCCTAATTTGTACATTGTTTTCTCCCTCTTTTTCCAAGTATCCATCAGCATACTCCGCATCGCCCTTCAAGTACGCCACAACCCCCGCTGCCATAACCTGCAGCCACACAAAAGCCACATCCCTTTCCAGCGGAAATAAAGAAAAAATCCTCAAAAAATCCCGGGCCTCCACCGCCTTTTCATACAGACCCATAAGATCCCGAATGCGCGCAGACCCCACCCGGGCCACTTCCCGGGCCAAACCCGCATTTCCCCCGCTCAGATCCAACGCCTCCGCCCAATCCGTCTCTTCCATGGCCCCTTGCCCATCAATGCCGTGCCCCCCAGCGCCTTGCCCAATGTGCAGCGCACCCCGCGTCTCTTCCTCCGGCGGAAAATAAACCGCCCTGGCCCGGCTGCGCAAAGTCGGCAAAATCGCCGCGTCACTGGCACAGCTCACAACCAGCACAATATACTCAGGCGGCTCCTCAGCCGTCACCAGCAAGGCATTCGCCGCCGGCAGCGTCATTTTTTCCGCGTCTTCAATGATATAGACCTTGTAAGCTCCTTCATAGGGTTTGCGAGCCACCTTCTTTTGCAAAGCCACCACCTGATCAATACCAATAGAAGATTTTGCCGGCCCTATGATCTCCACATCCGGGTGACACCCGCTGAACACCTTGCGGCACGCCACACATTGACCACAGAACAGGGGGCTGTCAAGTGGATTCTTCTCAACACGGTTGGTATCCTTGAACCGAAGGCGATTTCCTTCAACATGCTGATTATATCCTTCAATTCTGTGTCCGGCAAGGCAATTAAGAGCCGCCGCTAATGTCAAAGCCTGTTCCCTATGCTGCCGTGTCTCCCCATAGAAGAGATAAAAATGAGCGATATTGCCCTTTCGAACCCCATCCCATAACGCATCTACCATGTCACACGACCCTCTCACTCCTCAATCACATACATCTCAGAAACACCCTGCAAAAACGGATTCGACACCACATGGCTCATCACCTCTTCCGTCATCTCCTCACCCGCCACAACAAGAGGAACACCTGGAGGATACGTCACAAGAGTCTCTCCGGCAATCTTGCCCCGGCAGTCCCTAATCTTCAGCAATCGCCGGGGAGCCAGCCATGCCTCGCGAGGCGTCAACCGCATGGGAGGCGCCGGCATAGGCGCCGGCATCGTCATCGACCCAGACACAACAATGCCCACAGGCCTTCCCTCCCTGCCCACCTCCAAACCTGACACTCCCGGTCCGACGTCCCTGCGCCAAGACCGCTTCTCAGCCAGAACCCCCAACGCCCGGCACAACACTTGAACATCTGCCGGCTTGTTCCCCACACCCAGCACAAACAAAATATTTTGCCCATCCCAAAGCTCCGGCTCAATCCCGAAATCCCGGCGCAACTCCTCCGCCACAGCTCCAGCCTCAACCCCTAAAGGACAAGTATTCACTAGGATTTTTGACCCATCCACTGCCGAGATCCCGTACCGGCCCACATCGCTCTCTCCCAAAATACGATAAACATTCCCCAATTTTCGGCGCAAATTCTCAGCCTCAGCCAGAAGATCCCGCCACGTCTCAGTCGTCTCAGAGGTATTCCTTTGCTCAACGGCCATATCCAAAGATGCCATCAGTAAGTAACTGGGACTCGAAGACTGCACCATCTCCAAGGCCTGAGCCAGCATACGCCGGTCCAGCCTCTGCCCCTGCACATGCAGCAGCGCGCTTTGCGTCAAACTGGCTAACGTCTTGTGAACGCTGTGCACCACCGCATCCGCCCCCAAACCCACCGCATCAGGCGGAAAAAGACCCCCCTGCCAATGAGCGCCATGAGCCTGATCCACAAGGACAGGCGCCCTCTCTCCCTGTTCATCACGCATCTTTAGAACCCACCGCAAGTCCAGCGCCGACCCATAATAGCTTGGACATGTCACATGCACTGCCGCCAGCGTCCCCTCCGGCGTCCCCTCTGGCGTTCCCTCCGGCGTTCCCTCCGGCGTTCCCTCCGGCGTTCCCTCCGGCTTACACCAGTAGTCCTGCTCATTGACACCAAGAGGCAGCAGGAAGTCCGGGTGCATGACAGGCATCACATAGTGAGGCGCCAGCCCCGTAAGCACAAAAGCCGACTCCACCGAGCGGTGGGCGTATCTGTCCACACTCACAAACCGCCGGCTCGCGGCTCGTAGTTCGCTGTTTGCCGAATCGACATCCGTTATTCGCTGCCCCTTGTTTGGTGTACGAAAGTTCGCATCTTGAGCCACTGCCAGAAACATAGCCAAATTCCCTGCCGTTGCCCCATTCACCAAAAAAAACGTCTGTTCCGCGCCAAAAACCCGCGCCGCTTTGCGCTGAACCTCAAAAAGAATCCCCTTGGGCGCGTATAAGCTATCAAGCTCAGGCAGTTCCGTTAAGTCACTCTGAGGAAAAGCCAGCCCTTCAAAAAACTCCGCCCTGCCCTTATGTCCGGGTGTATGAAAAGAAATCCTTCCGCGAGCTAAATAACTGGACAACACATCCCGCATGGATGCCATAGCATCTCCCTCACCTAAATAACAATTGGTTTTAACCCCAATTATATGTCAATGTATCTTATTTCCAAGCTAACGCCCCGTTCCTCAACATCTTCGGTTCTAACGCGGGCTACGCCCACAAGTGGTCAGTGGTTCTTGCTATTGATTGATGCTTCGCGTCTGTAAGTTACTAAGGCTCCCAAAGCAAGCCGCGCATTCCCCCGCGCCCTCAGGAAAGTGCGGAGTCCCCCGCATCCTATTGTCTGTAAAGCTCCTTCACTACACCAAACTCACTCACAGAAACAAGGGTAACACCTTGCCAAGAACCAGCATCAAACTCCGCCTTAAAAGAAGCTGAGCAGAACAGTGCACTACGCGTCGCAGGCTCATCAACCAAGAATATCTCCCTATCTATGCCATCACACAATGACAAGCGCTTTATATGTTTTATCTCACCGGTTTTTCTCAACTCCACATCAGATGCATTTAAATTAATTACGTTGGACAATGCAACATTAACATTATCTGCAACACGCAGAAAATAATAGTCATACTTCGATACCGGTTCTTTCTTTTTGTTGACCACATGAAGTGCAGAACGGCTCCATCCAGCGGTTCCGTGCTTATCCATAATGGACAACAGACGACAACTTACAATATAGCCACCGAATTTTTTCCTAAAATCGAAAGAATATGAACGATCTTTTGTGATTAGCCATAGCTCTTCCGGCAAGGGCGCGGGATCTCCCTCATCCACCCAGTGCCACGCATAATTCATATCTACTTCAGCACCGTTGCTCATAAACTTGTCGTGCATTAGACCGTTAATGAACACGGGGCAAGATGTAGCCTTTAGTTCATGGAAAAAGTAGTACATTTCCGGCCTCCTCAATCTGGTTAATTTGCCGCCGTCTACAGCCCATTCCCCCGCGCCCTGTGCGTCCATCCTGCAAACTCGGCCTCCTGCACCTTCAGGTCTGATTACTACATCAAGCCAGTCAACTCCTGTTTCCTGCTCTCGAGCTCAGCCACTCTCGCCTTCAACTCTTTGAGTTCCTTGTTAATTGTTGTTAGCTCCTTTTTGGCTTTTTTCTCTTTTAGATAATCCACCCCATACTTTTTCTCTACAAAAGCTTCTATTTCTATTCTGAGAAGCCGATACCAAGGATTGCCGTGTGTACTACCTTCTCTAAACTGTAGTTCACCAGCGTTTATTGCTTCGAGAATTTCCTTGCGGGAAATCCCGTATTCTTTCTCAGCGGACTTGTCGCTTAGAGTCGCGTTCTTCTGACTCCATAAATATGATGTGTCCATAAGCACTCCTCCTAAAGTGAAAATACAAACAAGGATAAAAATGCGGGTTCAGCCTGCGAGAAATTCTAAAACTACTTAAACTATAGCACAATACATTATCTCCTTCAATGCCACACCTCAGAATACATCAGAATACATCAGAATACATCAAACAAGATTTTCATGCTAAACGTGCTTTCTTGGGCGTCAATAGTCCATGCAACGTTGCCTCTTGGAGTTTACACAAAACGCCGTAGCGCGTCCTGGTACAGCTTGTTTTTTTCCTTATCAAATTTGAAACGTATAGAGAAGTATTCCGTCAATTTCTGTTTGAGCGTCCTGTCCTCTACCTTGTTGGGCAGCAGCTTGAGCAACATTTCGTCATAATCATGATATTGTGTACCAATGCCTTGCAAGGTTACACGTGGTTTTGACTCTTTCGGATTGTCGCTTAAGCGATAAATCCAACGTTCATCTAAAACAACGGGTCTGATGATAAGACCGCCGTGATTTCCCCAATTGATCCAAACTTGAGTGCTTTTTTTGCTTTCGGAGTAATCCAACATCCCCAACACATTACAGATGAGCTGAGCGTTGGTATTCTCCAAATGTTGTGAAAATGTGTCAAATACAACTTCGGGCGTCTGGGTTGTGAGTGCTTTCATAAACACGGGAATCAACCAGCTTGCGCCATATTGCGTGTGCAGCTCATCAGCCAAGTCCATAAGCCTTTTATCCATGCTCCGGACAATGGAAGTCGCCAATACGACAGGGAATATTTTTGCTAATTCCGTTGGCAATTCTTCGGGCGCTATGCTCCAAAAGGAAAGTTGCTCATTAATCATCCATCTGGATACATTATCGCCCTCATAATCTGGTATCCTTTTAAGCTGGGAAATCCAGCCCGTATTGGTTCCCGCGAGCCGGTATACATCCTGCATGGCGGTGGTTGCTTTGCCCAACATAACAGAAACGGCGGCCTGGAATTGGCTGTACTGATCTCTATTTATAGGGACGCCGGAAGGCAACGCAAACAGTGTTTTAAACAACGTATGAACAACTGGTGCGACCTCATCCGACACACAATCAGAGCACGACGGCATAAGAATTTCTTCGCCCATATCCTTGCGGTTGGCCAATTCGCGCCATAACGGCCCGGCGGGCTTGTAGTTCAGCTTCGCAAGAGCTTTTTGCGCCGCTCGTTTGCATTTACGCTTTTCTTCTGTGTCAATCAATTGGGCTAAAACTTCGGCATTCTGTTCATACTGTGCTGTATCTTGCGGATAAAACTCATCACTATAAGAATAGCAGCCTGCCAAAGCAAGAATAGCTTGTATCCGTTCATCTTTGTTCTCTGGTAAGGATGAGATTATAGATTGGATTTTTGTTTGTTCCATACAAGTATTCCTTTCGGGTTCTCATATCCCGTCTGTAAGCATAACGTATCTCCTTGTCATAAGGTTTTTCTGTCTTGTCCCTGCCAGTAAAGGTAATCCTCCCAAGCCTTATCAGACCATACCTTAACCATCATCAACCTCAATAAGCTCGCGCGCTGTTCCTTCGCCTGCCTCAAGCTGAATCAGCGAATCCAAAAGAACTTCAAATCACCGCTTTGATCAATTACGTCAAATTCGTGGTGATCAGCAGTCACTAACATGCCGCCAGAAACAGCCGCTTCAGCGAGGGCAATTGAGTCAGCTAGCGAGATTTTATATGATACTTTCAATTTTCCAGCTTCAAGAAAAACACCATCAGAAATTTCATGTATAATGGTAATAGGAGACTGCTTAATCTCCTTAAGAAATTTATTTGCATTTTCTGTTCCATATTCACGCAATAAATTATAGTAAACCTCAAGCAAATTCAGCTTGTTTATGATGAGGACAACCTCGCCGGAACCCGCTTTCTTGTATAAATCAACTACTTTATCAGCTCCCGTCTCTCTTGATAGAACAGCAAGTATGGCGCAAGCATCCAAAACATATACGGGACTCATGATTCAAGCTCCCTTTCATTACGTTTATTCTCTATGAATTTGTCAACAGAAATTTTCCCATCTGCAAACATTCCGAGAAGCGGACATTCACTTTCCGTTTCTCTTATGGGTGTAAGCCTGATTTCACCATGTGCTTCCCGCACTTTAACGCTTTCAGTATGAATCAGCCGTAACAGTGGTTCCGGTAATGTATTTGTTTTGAGTACCATTTCGGTCATCATAATCCCTCCTCGTTCATCGAAGTTTGTTATTCATTCGAGACCTCAAACCACGCTATCTGAGCAAACACCCTATCTATTATTATATCATGAAAACCAATTTGCCTTCTGGAATTTTCTTTCCCATACTTTTTCTCTACAAAGGCTTCAATTTCTATTCTGAGAAGCCGATACCAAGGATTGCCGTGTGTACTACCTTCTCTAAACTGTAGTTCACCAGCGTTTATTGCTTCGAGAATTTCCTTGCGGGAAATCCCGTATTCTTTCTCAGCG